>JBFJWU010000102.1:0-9923 GCA_041623475.1 bacterium
GATGTCAACGACAACCGGGCCGGGGCGGCCGGACCGCGCGATTTCAAATGCGGCCCGGATCGTTGCTTCCAACTGGTCAGGGTCGGTGACCATGTACACCTGCTTGGCACAGGAGGTCATGATGTTAAAAATCGGCGCTTCCTGGAATGCATCCGTTCCAACAGCCCCCGTTGGTACCTGTCCACTGATCATGACGACCGGGATCGAATCGGCCATGCAGTCGCGGATCGGTGTGACGGCGTTAGTTGCGCCTGGACCCGAAGTCACCATAAACACGCCGACCTTGCCGCTGGCGCGGGCGTAACCGGCCGCCATAAATCCGGCCCCCTGCTCATTGGCCGGTACGACCAGCTGGATCCCGTTGTTCCGGGACTTGTGTGACTCGTTAAACCGGAATATGGCGTCGTACGTGGGCAGGATCGCGCCGCCGCTGTAACCGAAAACCGTGTCGACGCCCTCATCCGCCATAACCTGGATGATGGTTTCTGCGCCTGTCATGGTTTTTCCGGCCAGCCGATGTTTGCCTGACTGGCCAGCCTTTTTCGATTTGGCCGGCACGACTGATGTCCTTCGGATTGGTAGTAATTTTGGGGTCTGATGCGAAAAAACATTATACACAGGAGCGACTTTTGCAAACCGAACGCCGGCTTGGGCGGAATATTCAGCCCGATTTTGTGACACTGCAGAGTGCTGGCATCGGGTGTGCAAAATACGGTAGGATAAAAACGGCTTTGGGGCCTGACAAAATCAGGTTCGACAGCCAATGACATCACGAATAAAAGGAGAATCAATGCCAAATTCCAACTGGGCGGACGACGTGCAGAAGTTTCTGGGGCAGGATTACGAGCTGGACAAGCTGTGGCAGGAGCACCAGGAAGCGGCAAACAGCCTGGAGGATTTGGAGAAGATCAAGTGGTTGAATTCCGAGCAGGAATTTGAACGAAAGCGCCTGCAGAAGCTGAAGCTGGCAAGCAAGGACCGAATGGTTGCCATCGTTCGCGACCTGCAGGAATCTGTCGCCGCCGCCGGTCAGTAGCAGTCGGGGCTGGCGATCGGAGCCGGCTCGCTTAACCTGCGACTCGTCGGCATCCCGCTGACAGGATCTTTTTTTTCGAACGATTGACGAAATCAGCAGCAAAGGAGCGCATCCGTGCGCCATACGATCAGTGTCCTGGTAGAAAACGAATTCGGTGTCCTGACCCGCGTTGCGGGGCTGTTCAGCGGCCGTGGCTATAACATTGAAAGCCTGTGCGTGGCGGAAACCGAGGATCCCAAAATCAGCCGTATCACCCTGGTGACCCGTGGCGACGATGCGGTCATTGACCAGATTGTCAAGCAATTGAACCGCCTGGTACCGGTGGCGCAGGTCATTGACCTGACCGATACCGCGCACGTCGAGCGGGAACTGGTCCTGGTCAAGGTCAAGGCCAACAAGGATACCCGCGCCGAGGTCATGCGACTGATCGAAATTTTTCGCGGCAAGGTTGTTGATGCCAGTGACAAAGCTTTTGTGATCGAAATCACCGGTGACGAGGGTAAGGTTTCGGCATTCCTGGAACTGTTGGGACCAATCGGAATTACCGAACTGGCCAGGTCCGGCAAGGTTGCGATGGCCCGGAATCCCCGTAAGGGTAAATCCTGAATTACGACTTTTCCGGCCGGCGTTTGATCGGCCGGGCAATTATCAAAACAAGCTTTCAAACAGGAGTGTAGACGGATGAAAATTTATTACGAAAACGAATGTGACCTGGGTAACCTGGACGGCAAAACGGTGGCGATTATCGGCTACGGCAGCCAGGGCCACGCCCACGCGTTGAACCTGCGTGACAGCGGTGTCAACGTCGTAATCGGGTTGCGCGAGGACAGCAGCAGTCGGCCCAAAGCGGCAAACGAAGGCTTGACCGTGATGTCGATCGCTGATGCGGCCAAAGCTGGAGATTGCGTCATGGTTCTGGTTCCCGACGAAACCCAGGGCGACGTCTTCAATGCTGAAATCGCACCTGGCCTGGAGGCCGGCAATACGCTGTTTTTTGCCCACGGCTTTAACATCCATTTCGATGTCATTAAGCCTGCCGACGACATTGATGTTGTGATGGTCGCACCCAAAGGGCCCGGCCACCTGGTTCGCAGCGAGTACCAGCGTGGTGCAGGCGTGCCCTGCCTGACCGCAATCCACCACGATGCCAGCGGCAATGCCCTGGCGACGGCGCTCGCGTACGCTGCTGGCGTCGGTGGTGCCCGTGCCGGCGTGATCGAAACGACGTTCAAGGAAGAAACGGAAACCGACCTGTTCGGCGAGCAGGCGGTGTTGTGCGGCGGGATTTCGGCGCTGATCCAGGCCGGATTCGAGACGCTGGTCGAAGCCGGTTACACCCCCGAAGTCGCATACTTCGAATGCCTGCACGAGACAAAATTGATCGTCGACCTGATTTACGAGGGCGGCATTGCCAACATGCGATATTCAATTTCAAATACGGCCCAGTACGGTGACCTGACTCGTGGTCCCAGGGTCATCAACGCTGATACCAAGGCCGAGATGAAGAAAATCCTGGGTGAGATCCAGTCCGGCGAGTTTGCCCGCGAGTGGCTGGAAGAGTACAAGGCAGGCCTGCCGCGGTTTCGTGAACTGACGACCGAGGGCGAGCATCACCAGATCGAGAAGGTCGGCGGCAAACTGCGGGATATGATGCCGTGGCTCAAGGATACGAAGATCGTCGACAAGGCCAAGAACTGATCGGGTCTATGTGAAGCCGACATTGATCGACAAGCCAGACGTCCCCGACCGGCGCGGAATTCGCCGGGGCGTGTACATCCTGCCCAACATGATGACGGTGGGCAGCCTGTTCTTCGCCTATGCGGGCATTGTCCAGGCCATTGACGGCAATTACGACCTGGCGGCTTGGGCGATCCTGCTGAGCGGATTGTTTGACCTGCTGGACGGGGCAGTCGCCCGCGCGACCCGCACCCAGAGCATCTTTGGCCAGGAACTGGATTCGATCTGCGACATGGTCGCATTCGGTATTGGCCCCGGCTTGCTGATGTTTCTCTGGGCGCTGGAGCCGTTCGGGAAATGGGGGTTTGGTGCCGGATTCCTGTACGCCGCCTGTACGGCATTACGGCTGGCTCGATTCAATGTCCAGGCCGGATCTGTCGAGAAGGTGTCATTCGAAGGATTACCCAGTCCTGGCGCGGCTTTAATGATTGCGACCACTATATTGCTGTACTATGATATTGGCGGTGAAGGGAGCCCTTCACGGCACGTTATTTTGTTAGTGGAGTGCTATCTGGTTGCATTACTGATGGTGTCAAACATTCCATATCCGAGTACCAAGGCTCTTCATCTTGAGTCTGTCAAATCGTTCAGCACCTTGTTTGTGGTGGTGCTGGCGTTGATGTTTGTCTATGCAAAGCCAGCTGTGGCGCTGTTTATGTTCTCCTTTGCCTATGTGGCAAGTGGTCCGCTGCTGCGACTACGCAGCCTCCTGCTAAGGGAGGCACCGCAGACCGCGTAGCGACCACAAGACAACCAGGCCGCCGGACCCAGGATTTTCCCGGCGCCAGACAATTTGGAGAACCGTAACCATGAGCAAACAAACGAATCATTCCGATAGAGCCGGCGATTACGTCCGGATTTTTGATACCACCTTGCGTGATGGCGAGCAGGCCCCAGGCAACTCCATGAATATGGGTGAAAAGCTGCGACTGGCCCACCAGCTTGCCAAACTCAATGTCGACATTATCGAGGCTGGATTCCCGGCCAGCAGCCAGGGTGACTTTGACAGCGTCCAGTTGATTGCCCGTGAAGTCCAGGGCCCGGTCATTTGCGGCCTGGCGCGGACCGATGACGGCGATATCGATGCGGCCGGCAACGCGATCAAGGATGCCGAACGGCGCCGGATCCATACGTTCATAGCGACCAGCCAGATACACATGGAATACAAGCTGCGGATGACAGCAGACCAGGTGCTTGATGCGGCGGCCCGGGCAGTTGAACGTGCGGTTGGTTTTACGTCTGATGTCGAATTCAGTTGTGAAGATGCGACGCGCAGCGATCCTGAATTCCTGGTCAAGGTCTACCAGGCGGCGATCAATGCCGGCGCAACGACGTTGAATATTCCCGATACCGTTGGTTACAGCGTCCCGGAAAAATATGGCGAGTTGTTTGCCTACCTTCGTGACAATCTTGTCGGGACTGAGAACGTCGTGTTTTCGGCCCATTGCCACGATGACCTGGGCCTGGCAGTTGCCAACTCTATCGCCGCAATCCAGGCCGGTGCCCGACAAGTCGAATGCACCATGAACGGCATTGGTGAGCGTGCCGGTAACACCAGCCTCGAGGAAATCGCGATGGCGTTGGGGATGCGCAACGATGTCTATGGCATCGAGACCCATGTTGAAAAGACCCAGTTGTATCCAACCAGCCGGTTGTTATGCCAGATTACCGGTAACACCGTGCAGCCCAACAAGGCCATTGTCGGTGCAAATGCATTTGCCCACGAAGCCGGAATTCACCAGGACGGCGTGCTGAAGAACGCCTTGACCTACGAGATCATGAAACCGGGCGATGTTGGCGTGCCCACGAACAAGCTGGTGCTTGGCAAACACAGTGGTCGCCATGCGTTTCGTGACCGGCTGGAGTCCCTTGGCTACGAATTGGACCAGGATAATTTGAACAAGGCGTTCAAACGGTTCAAGCAGTTAGCGGACCAGAAGAAGGAAATCTACGACGAGGATATCGAGGCAATTGTCGCCGACGAGATCGTGCGTATCCCGACCCGATTCAAGTTGACCAGTGTCAACGTTGCGAGCGGGACGAATATGACGCCGACCGCCACTGTTTCAATGGAAATCGAAGGGACACACGTTGTCGCATCAGGCACCGGTGACGGGCCCGTCGATGCGGCACTGAACGCGATCAAGGAATTGACCGGGACCAACGCCCAGATGACCCAGTATGTTGTTGCCGCAATCAGCGGTGGTACCGATGCCCAGGGCGAGGTGACCGTGCGGCTGGACGATGATGGGAACGAGGTCAATGGCCAGGGCAGCGACACCGATATTGTTGTTGCGTCCGCGCGGGCATACGTTCACGCCTTGAACAAACTTGCTTATCGACAGTTGAACGTCAGGCACCTTGAAAGCGTGACCGGTCCGTAGACCAACAAGGGCGCTGCGGCGCCGACAGGAGTTACTGCCAGCATGCGAATCACTGGAAAAATCTTGATCGTTATTGTTTTCTGCGTCGGAATCGGTGTTGGCGTTGCCCATCGGATCCAGGCGGACGGCGATAACAGTGTCTACAGCAAGCTGGATTTGTTCGGTGACGCGCTGGCGATTGTCCAGAACCATTATGTCCGGGATGTTGATGTCAAGGACCTGATTTATGGTGCTATCCAGGGCATGGTCGAGACCCTCGACGCACATTCAAGTTTTATGCCGCCCCGTGCATTCCAGGAAATGCAGGTCGAGACCCAGGGTGAGTTTGGCGGCATCGGGATCGAGATCACGCTGCGCAATAATTGGCTGACCATTGTCGCACCGATCGAGGATACACCAGCCAGTCGTGCCGGACTGGAAGCGGGCGACCGGATCATTGCAATCGAGGGGGAAAGCACCCAGGGTTTTACCTTGATGAAATCGGTTGATCGATTGCGCGGCAAGATCGGGACCAAGGTCAATATTACGGTCCTGCGCCCGACCAATGACACCACCGAAGAGACCGAAATCGATTGGTCCGATCCGATCGAAGTCGAGCTGGTCCGTGACAAGATTCGCGTCAAAAGCGTCAAAAGCGAGGTCATCGGCGATGGGCAGGTCCTGCACGTCAAGATTACCCAGTTCCAGGCGCGGACCGGTGCCGACCTGCGCAAGGCGATCGCGACCGAGGACCTGGCATCGCGCAAAGGCCTGTTGCTGGACATGCGAAACAATCCTGGCGGCCTGCTGGACCAGGCGATCGAGGTGGCGGATGTCTTTCTGAAAGACGGCAAGATCGTTTATACAGATGGCCGGGACGAGGCGATGCACAAAGAATGGTTCGCCAAGGACAACGGCTACGAACCGGATGTGCCGATTATTGTCCTGGTCAACGGTGGCACCGCCAGTGCGTCTGAAATTGTCGCCGGTGCTTTGCAGGATCACGGCAAGGCAACCATCCTGGGCAGTCGATCGTTTGGCAAAGGGTCTGTCCAGACAATCCTGCGATTGCGGGACGGGTCGGGTGTCCGAGTAACAACGGCGCTGTATTACACTCCCAACGGCCGCAGTATCCAGGCCGAGGGCATCGTACCTGACATCATTGTCAAAGTAGTTCCGGAAATTGATGAAGTGGTGTCCCGGGAAGAAGACCTGGACCGACACCTGACAGTCACGCCCGATGGCCCCGAGGTTGAAGCTGCGCCCGCCGCAACCGAGTCGGTCACGGACAAGATACGGCGGCGGCAGGAAATCCGGAAACGACTTGCCCAGGTCGAAGGCGATCCGGTCCTGGACGAGGCGGTGCGCGTTCTTTTGTCCGGCGAGTTGCAGGCTGGCATCGCGCCGGCAGCAGATCCGGCACCCTGACCGCTGCCTGCCCTGCGGCGGGCCGATATATCGGACTGATCGGTGAGCGCACAGCTGACACCGTGGATGGCCATCTTGTTGCTCGCGGTCGGCTGTAAGCAGGCCCCTCCGCCGGTTCCCGCGCCGCCGGCACCAGAACCTTTATTGTTTGTCACCAGCCAACTGGACCGGGCGGGGGTCGGGTGGTTCCGGGCTGCCCCGACGGCGATCGAGTCATTTCCCGGTCCGGAACAAATGGAAAAATTTGCGTCGATCACCTGGGAAAGTCCGGATTTTTCAGTTTCGGTGACGGGTTCTTTGGTGCGATTAACCAACACCGATGGCGCGAGCGCCATTGTCCGGCGACCCGATGCAGGCTGGCTGGTGCTGGTGGTCGACGACGTCGGTTTCAATATGAGCCGGGTCCGGCAAATGCTGGACTGGAATGTACCCGTCATTTTTGCAATTCTGCCACGTCGACCGTTCAGCGCCGACGCAGCAGCGGTTGTTGCCGCGGCCGGGCGTGACGTATACCTGCACCAGCCGATGGAGCCCCGGGGGTATCCGGACGACAATCCCGGCAGGTTCGCGATCTACAGTTCGCAGTCGACTGCCCAGATTCGGCAGACCCTGGCCGCCAACCTCGACTCGCTGCCAGGAGTCAAGGGTTTGAACAATCACATGGGTAGCGCATTTACTGCTGACCTTGAATCAATGGATGTGGTTGCCGCGGTCGCGGTCGCCAGGCAACTGGTCCTGATTGATTCACTGACAACGGGTCGTTCGGCCGTCGGCGAAGCCTGTGGCCGGCAGGGGACTGTTTGCGCGGCCCGGGACGTCTTTATCGACCACGAACGCGCACCAGCGGCGGTGGATCGCAGCATCGCGACGTGGCAGCTGGTGGCGCGGCGCCAGGGGCTGGCGATAGCGCTTGCCCATCCTCATCAGGTCAGCATTGACCGTATCGGACATATGCTGCACCATGGCGGTACGGACGGATTGCGGCTGGTCGGCGATTTTCGGTTGCGACAATGGCTGCAATGGAAAGGCCAATGATGAAAATCCTGATTACTGGCGGCGCCGGTTTCATCGGTGCAACAGCAACACGCAAGCTGCAGGCGATGGGGCACAGCGTGGTCTGCCTTGACAATTTTTACACAGGCAGCCGACAGAACCTGACAGGTGTTGATCAATCGAGACTGGAGATCGTCGATCACGATGTCCGCGAACCACTGCCTGCTGTCAAGTGTGACGGAGTCCTTCACCTGGCTTGTCCCGCCAGTCCGGTTCATTACCAACGGGACCCGATTTTCACATGGGAAACCAGTGTCCTGGGCACTCGAAACGTACTGGAACTGGTTCGCACCCTGGACATACCGATGGTTTTTGCGTCGACATCGGAAGTCTACGGAGACCCCGATATCAGCCCGCAGAATGAATCATACTGGGGGCGCGTCAATCCTGTTGGCCAGCGATCCTGTTACGACGAGGGCAAGCGCGCTGCCGAAACATTGACCAACGACATGCGGCGTTTGCACGGGGTAGATGCACGGATTATCAGGATCTTCAACACCTATGGTCCGTTTATGGCCAGCGATGACGGGCGTGTGGTCAGTAATTTCATCATTCAGGCACTTCAGGGACAGCCACTGACGGTCTTTGGGGATGGGACCCAGACGCGAAGCTTTTGCTACGTTGATGACCTGGTCGATGGAATCCTGAAAGTGCTCTTTCACTCACAACCGATTCCGGTGCCCGTCAATCTTGGCAATCCAGATGAGCGCACGATCCTGGACCTGGCGACAACCATCGGACGGGTCCTTGGCCAGGAGGTTAATCACGTGCTTAAGCCCCTGCCCGAAGATGATCCCTTGCAACGCCGACCCGACATCACACGGGCAAGGACATTACTGGATTGGCAGCCGCAGATGGCGCTGGACGAGGGAATTCGTCGAACGTCCGAATATTTCCGTACGGTGTTGGAGGAGCGCGCCGGGTGAGGCGAATTGCAGCTGCGGTCGCTGTGCTGTTGCCATTGTTTGCGGCCTGCGTCTCGCCTGTCGATCCATTGCAGGAACCCGGTTGGGTGTCATTGGAGCCAGGAGAGGGCATATCGATTGCCTTTGATGGTGCGGACGGGGAACTTGACGGGATTTCGATGGCTGTGCCAGCGCAGGCGGTTACCCAGGCAACGGCCATTCGCTTCAGCGTGCCGGCGCTGACGGAACCCGTCTTTTTCGAGGCCGGGATGCAGCTTCGGACCCCGGTTGTCGCGGTCGAGCCATTCAACCAGATCTTTGCAGTACCTGTTGAGATGAAGCTGCCCTGGTATGCATTCGGCGAAACAATCGCGGCCGACCAGGCACGAGGTTGGGTGTCCGACGGTATCCTGGGCGTGCCGGAAGGTCTGTGGGATGTGACAGACACGACAGCGGATTTTCCTGCCACCATTGCCGTTCAGGTGTTGCGCGGTGGCTACTATTGGGCTGGTACCTGGGAGGATGAACCCAGTCGCACGCCGGCAACTGTTATTGGTGATCCGTGTGTGGTGGCCGAATTCGGCGTCGAGCAACTGTCCGGATTGGACGCCTGCGCCGACGATGGCGAATGTGTGGCCAGCGGCTGTCTTGGTGAGTTTTGCGGGCAGGCGCTTGACCTGCCGACATCGTGCCGACCATCGTTGTTAACTGAAATGAGATTTGGCTGTGCCTGTCGTTGCAGCCCGGGACTGTGTCAGTGGGTTCAATAAGGCGAATCCACTGATCTGAACGCCAGAAAACTGTCGCGCATAGCTTGGCGAAATAGGGGTCGCTTGCTAAGCTGTTCGTTCAACGAAAGGAATCCTCGAAATGCTCGTCCAGTGCCCGGAATGCGCCAAGCAGTACAAACTGCCCGACGATCGCGTCAAGCCCGAAGGCGTCAAGGTCAAATGCAAGGCCTGCGAAACGGTTTTTACAGCAAAGCCCGAAGGCAACCTGGCGGCTGGCGTTGACTTTACCGTAACTGGACCCGACGGATCTTCCCTCGGCCCGTTCCCGCTCGATACGATCAAGGCCCGAATTGAAGTCGGCGAAGTCGGTCGCGACTGGACAATCAGCGGCGGCGATATTGACGGCAGTGTATCGGTGTCCGATTACCCTGGTCTGGCTGATGCAGCCTGGCCAGCAGACGGTGCCGCCGGTGGCGGCGATGATGACTTTGGCTTCGGCGGCGATACGGACGGTGACGCCGGTGGCGGCGATGATGACTTTGGCTTCGGCGGCGACACGAGTGGTGATGTCGGTGGCGGCGATGATGACTTTGGCTTCGGCGGCGACACGGGTGGTGACACCGGTGGCGGCGATGATGACTTTGGCTTCGGCGGCGACACGGACGGTGAC
>JBFJWU010000103.1:0-9916 GCA_041623475.1 bacterium
ATCAGGCCCAGCAGCAACGGCACTGACATTGTTGTCATGAATGCCATCAGGACCAGAATCGAAAATACTTCCTGGGTGATCAGCCCCATGGACAATCCAATTTCGGCAACGATGACCTCAACGGCGCCGCGGCCATTCATCCCGGCCCCGACGGCAACGCCCTCGCGCCAACCGTTACCGCTGGGCAGATAGAACAGTGCTGTGCCGACGATCTTGCCAACGGTTGCCAGGGCGACCACCGCTGCAAACAGCGCGGTGTCTGTCCAAATCACATCCAAAGATACATGAAAACCTGCAGTTACGAAAAAGATCGGGGCCAGGAATCCGACAGACAGGTCATGGACGACCTCGGTCAGTTCGTGTGACCACTTGCGCTGTACGATCCCTTCTTGCAGGAACAGCCCCGCGATGAATGCGCCGAGGATACCGTGCAGGCCAGCCAGGTGGGCCAGTTCGCCAAAAATCAACGCAACAAGGACAACCAGAGTAAAATTGGCCGTGCGTTTGTCGACGCCGATCGTGTCCAGCCGCGCCCCCAGCCAGGGAAATACACGCAGGCCCAGGGTCCCGGCGACGCCGAAAAACAGGATCGCTTTTCCAGCGGTCAGGCTGATTTCGACAGCGTCAAAGCTGCCGGTGGACGCGAAACCCATGATCGCCGCGAACAGGACGAGCGCCAGCGTGTCGGCAAACAGGGCACCAACCAGCATGACGCTGGATATCCGGGTGCCGACCAGGTTCAGGTCGACAAGGATTCGCGATTTTGTGGCCAGGGACGTCACGCCCATCGCCATGCCCATAAACATCGCGGCGACCGGCGGATACCCGGCATACAGCATCAGGCCGATTCCCAGTCCAAAGGGCACAACGAATCCACCAATGGCGGCCAGCAAGCCAGCGCCTGATGCCCGCAGTAGTTGACGTGGCTGGATTTCCATGCCGATGTACAGCATCAGCAGGTAGACACCGACCTCGGCCAGGACCTTGAGCGCGTCGCTGGGTTCCAGCCAACCCAGGATTGCCGGCCCCATGACCATGCCAACAGCAAGTTCCCCGAGAATTGCTGGAAGTCCGACGCGAACCGCCAGCAGGCCGGCAACCCAGGCGGCACCGAGTACCATCAACAACTGCACAAAATCAAGGGTCATAACTGTATTGTGCAGTATTTTGTGGTCTTGTTGCCGACGGTTCTCCGGGAAGGCGCGCAGTTCGAGGCGTTTCGTGCCTCGAACTGACCAGCGAAACCTCGTTTCGATGGCGTCATCCAAAGACCGACTCGATGGCAGCGATCAAGGGCCAGTTGATCTGGACGCCGGACCGAATCCTTACCGGGTTTCCAGCTCCGCGCACGTGACACAACGGATGTCAGGGAGCTGCAAGTTTGGCAGGTGCTTGTGCATGATGTCCTCCAGGATGCCGGCCTGTTTCAGACGGGCCATTTCGGCATCGAGCCTGGGGATCAGCGGGCGCAGTTCGCGTCGCAGGATGGTGTACAACGGCACAACCGCCAACGGCGGGGTCCATTCGCTTATCTCGGAATTGCCGTCTTTGCGAGCCTGTTCCTGGATCAATCCGCGAACGCCGACGATCACGTCGGCGCGATCGCGGGCGATTAATTGCAGCAACGCAGACAATGTTGGTGCGCTGACCTGTTCGGCAGGCTCGATCTGCTGCAGCATTAATTGCGGTAATCGCGTGCCGCGACGGTATCCGACGCGAAGTGACTTCAAGTCCTGCCAGCCGGCTGGTACGTAGCGCGGCTGCCGGCCAAACGCAGAAAAAACGATATCGACCAGCGGCTCCCGCGTTCGGATCAGTTCCTGATGTTCCATCGAAACCAACTCGGTACGGGCGATGTCCCCGTCCAGTTCTCCTTTGGTCAGCAGGAACAGGGCGCGATCCGCTGGCAGGGCGACAATCCGGACTGGCTGGCCGATGTTGTTGAACATCAGCGTCGTAACCTCTACGGCTACAGCGCTTATGGACGGTGGCAGGTCATCCATGATCGCCAGGCGCAACGGGCCAGGCTCGGCAATGGAAGCGGTGGGGATCAGCAGGAACAGCACGAATCCGTGAATAACGGTGCGCATAACCCTGAGCATAGGCGAGTTGGCACGTTTTTTCAACAAAAAAGCCGGGACTCATCCGGTCCCGGCTGTACCGATTTCAGAGCAACCCTTTGACTCAGGCAGTGCCTTCGATCTTGTGCATATTCTTCCAGATCAGATTGGGCATCCAACGTGCAGCACGGATCGCCCATTTCGCTTCCCCCGGAGTAATCCAGAAGTCGCCCTTGGCAACACCTTTCTCGATCTCGTCCAGGATAAAACCGGGTTCAACCGGGCCCTTGCCCTCATCCATGACCTTTGGATTGGATTGCACCTGATTCAGCAATGGCGTATTCACCATCGGCGGGCAGACGCAAAAGAAATCGACACCCGTGTGGCGATTCTCGTGGTACAGAATGTCAGCGTAGGATCGAACGGCAAATTTAGAGGCGCAGTACGCACCGAAATGCATAACAGGCATCCAGCCAACCAACGAAGCAAATATGATTTGTTGACCCTGGCCGCGCTTGATCATCTGCGGCAACGTTGCATGGACAGTGTTCACGACACCATTGAAATTCACGTCCATTACCTTGACAGTCAGTTCCGGGCTCATGTCCATGATCAAGTCACTGGGCATGATCGCAGCTGCGGTCATGACGCGATCAATCTGCCCCAGATCAGATTCGATCTTACCCACGGAATCTTTTACGGCTTCCAGGTCCGTTACGTCACATACATAGGTGGTAACGTTTTCGCTGCTGGCTGCGGTCTTTTGCAGGCCTTCCTCGTTAACATCCAGGGCAGCAACCTTTTTGCCGGCCTTGGCCATTCGCTCGCAGGCCAACTGGCCCATTCCGCTGCCGCCACCAGTGACCAGTGCCACTTGTCCATCAAAACTCATGATCGAATCCTTTCCTCAGGTTTGGGCGATCCCGGTCGGGTGCCTTGATTCAGGGTTATCCAGGTTGCCCCGGGACAGACCCTGGCAACCGCATTTTGTCTGAAAAATCAATGTATGTGCCATTCGAGCCCGCGGAATTTCAACGCGTCCAGGAACGGTACGGGCTCCAGGGTTGCCCCGGTCGTGCAGACACCAGTCTGTCGACCACGACCGTCAGCCAGCCAGCAGGCACCAAGGGCCGCTACTTCGCCAGTTGTGTCATAAACATCGGGCCCGGAGATCGTCAGGTCGTGGATGTCGCCGGATTCGCCTGTCCCGCGAACGACCACCGTCCAGCGTGCGGCCGACCGGGTTGCCTCGTCGGGATCGGGCATCGTCCGGCTGATCCGATCTTCCAGCCAGTGGACCAGCCGGTTGGTCATAATTCGCCGAAAGACCGGTTTCAATGCGCTAAATGCTGCAAATCCCCAGGCCTGTCCAGCCGGAAGTACCAGGTTGTTCGTCACCGATTGCAGGGTCGCGATCTCTGCCGGCAGCAGGATCGCGTCACCGCCTGGAAAGGGTACACTACGCCGCACGTGCCGTTCCCCGGAAAACGTGACCTTGTCTGGACGCAGGGGGGCGGGCAGGGGGCCATAGGTACCGTCCCGATACTCATAAAAATCTTCGCTGACCATACCCAGCGCGCTGATCGCCGTCCCCCGGCTGGTTTTGTAGTCATCCAGCCAATGGTACGAATCCACAGCGGTCAAGGGCCCAAACCTGTCCTCGAGGATCCGCGCGCCACAATAGGCGAATGCGAAATCAACTGCCTGGCCTGTAATGACCGTGACATCGGCATCTTTGGCCCGCCGGTCAAATTGCTCATACGCGGCCTTCTGGAATGATTGTTCCGCGGTGGTATCGACGTAATGGGTGCCGGTCGAAATCGCAGCCTCGACAACAGGCAGACCATAACGTACAAACGGGCCGATTGTGTTGGCGACTGCGCCGCATCCGTCCATCGCGCTGGTCAAGCTGCCGGGTTCGGCCAGGTCAATCCTGCGAACGTCCTGACAGTGACCGACCTGTTCAGCAAGTTCGGTTAATTGCTGAACATTGCGGCCGACCGCGAACCACGGGCGTCCGGAACGTGCCAGCGCACCAGCGACCAGCCGACCGGTGTAGCCATTGGCCCCGAATACGGCGACGGGTTCCATTCAGATCGCCCGGTCGCGGCCTTCCCAATATGGATCCCGGAGTTTGCGCTTCATCAGTTTGCCATTTGCCTCACGTGGCAGTTGGTCTACAAAGTCAATGGTCCGGGGCATCTTGTATTTGGCAATCCGATCCTGACAAAACGCCATGATCTCATTGCGCGTATCTTCGTCGTCGGCGACACCAGGAACCAGTTCAACCACCGCCTTCACCTCTTCTCCCCAGTCATCGTGGGGAATTCCGAAGACAGCGACGTCCTGGACCTTGTCGTGCAGGATCATTTCACATTCGATTTCTGCAGGATAAATGTTGACGCCGCCTGAAATAATCATGTCGGATTTCCGGTCACAGAGAAACAGGAAACCGTCCTCGTCCAGATAACCGGCATCGCCGACCGTAAAATAGTCGTCCTGCCAGGCTTTGCTGGTCTTTTCCTTGTCGCCGTGGTATTCGAACTTCATCCCGTCCATATACATATAGACTGTGCCGATCTCTGTTGGCGGCAATTCATTGCCGTCGTCATCGCAGATCTTGATTTTGGATATCGGCCAGGGATTTCCGACCGTTCCGGGTTTCTTCAGCCAGTCGTGCGGTGTTGCCAGTGTGCCGCCGCCTTCGGTGGCCCCATAGTATTCGTAGATAACCGGTCCCCACCAGTCCATCATCTGCTGCTTGACGGGAACGGGGCAGGGGGCGGCACTGTGGATCATGTTGCGTACCGACGAAACGTCGTACTTGCCGCGTACGTCCTCGGGAAGCTGCAGCATGCGCGAAAACATCGTCGGAACCATGTGCGAATGGGTTACTTTGTACCGGTCAATCATCTCCAGGCAGCCCTCAGGGGTCCATTTATCCATCAGGACGACGGTGTGACCGAAGTTCAGTGAGCTTTGGGAAAAACTGGTTACGGCCGTGTGATAAAGCGGTGCAACAACCAGATGAACGTTGTCGCCCTGGGGCATGATCCCGAACAGCATCAGGAACATTCCGAGTTGTCCGCCCTGGTCATCAGGGTTTGCGCCTGTCAGTGGTCTGCGAACCCCTTTCGGCTTGCCAGTGGTGCCGGATGTATAGGTCATGACTGCGCCCGCCTGCCGATCTGACGGCTCGTCTGCGGGAAACGCCGCGATCCAGTCTGCGAACGGTTGAAAACCCCCGGCCTGGCCAAACACATAGCGTCGGTCGGATGGAAAATCCAGCTTGTCTGCCGCCTCGGTGCCTTCGGATGTAAATCGTTCGGAAACAAAAAACGCTTTTGCACCGCAATCCCCCAGGATGTACGACGCTTCGTGCGGGGTCAGGTGCCAGTTGATCGGCGTGATGTAAATTCCACTTTGCAAACAGGCCAGCGTGGTCGTAACCATATCGATGACGTTGTGGGATAACAGGGCGATCGTGTCGCCCGCAGAAACACCGATATCCCGCAAGGCTCTGGTGGTCTGGTTGGTTCGCGCCGCCAGGTCTCCGAAGGTGATGGAATCGCCATGCTCGTCGACGATGGCGATCTTGTCCGGGTCGGCTGCAGCCATTCGCCAGAATCCCAGCGGTGGCAGGTCAGGCATCTGGTCCATTGTCCAGGTCTCCATTTCGATCAATTAAAAGTGATGTGCCCCGGCGGGGCAATTCCGGTCCTTACTGAGCACACCGGAGTAGAACGTGTTCTACCATTTCCGCTGAAAGTGCGCAAATCAGCATTTGCCCTGGTCCTGAAGTACAACAGTATGAAAATAAGGTAAACCTTTGTTAATAAATGTAAAAAATGGATTCAACAAGGTCAATCCATTGTCCCGTAAGTCATTTACCATTTGGTCAATTTTGTCGCCGGGACCGCATCGTATGGAACGTGTTGCAGGGCGGTCGGGCGCCCGGACTTATCTGAGTCGACGTGCCAGGAACGTGTCGAGGGCGTTGGCGAACGCCTGTTTGTCCCGTGGACCATATTCAGCCGGGCCCCCGAACTCGCCGCCGGCGTCCCGCATGTCGGCCATGAAATCGCGGACACTCAGCAGGCTGCCGATATTCTCGGTTGTATACAGTTCGCCCCGCGGATTCAAGCCGGTTGCCCCTTTCTTGACCACCAGATCAGCCAGCGGAATGTCGGCGGTAATAACCAGGTCGCCCGATTGTGCCAGCTCGACAATCCTGGCATCCGCGACATCGAAACCCTGGCCAACCTGAAGCGTCTTTAACCCGGGGATTTCCGGAATCGTCAAGTACTGGTTTGATACGAGCGTTACGGGAATCCTGCGCCGTTCGGCGACGCGATACAGCAATTCCTTGGCCAACCGGGGACATGCATCAGCGTCGACGAGAATCTGGAATTTGTCCGTCACTGATTCTCCCTCCAGGCTTCGACGTGTGGCTGGTCACGATCATCGATCTGGATCCTGAGGTCAATCGGACGACAACAGACCTCGCAGTCCTCGACATACTGCTGTTGGGGCACGGAACAGTCGATAACGACTTCGATCGGCTCGAAACACCAGGGGCATTGAACGGTGACGGTTTCCAGCACTAGATTTTGCGCCTGTAGAAGCACCGGCTGTGTCCGTCCGGGTAATTATCGAGCCTGGCAAATTGCTCGAATCCCAATTTTTCGTAAAAACCAGGGGCCTGGAAGGTAAACGTGTCCAGGTGGACATCTATACATCCACGGCGATTGCCGACCTGCATCAATTCATTCAACAGGCGGCTGCCCAGCCCGGCATTGCGCTGGTCCGGGGAGACCCACAACGTTGATACATACAGCCAGTTCCAATTGATCAGGCCAACCGCGCCACCGACAACTGAGTTATCAATACGCGCAAACACGGCGGTCTGGTTGAACCCCGGAACCTGGGTAATAGGCAGGGCGTGCGTTGACAGGCCATTGTTTAATACGGCCAGATCTGCGGACTGGGCGTCATCAACGAAATCAAGGTTGACGGTCATCGCCGGCCTCGCGTGATGCAGATCACCAGCATACGACAGGACTGACATTGTTTGAAGGGGCCATTAATTCAAAACGTCCGGCAGGAGCGCCGGTTGACGGGACGTGTTTCAACGATTGGTAGCGGGCGTGAAAATCGAAAAAGTTCCCGACGCTTTGGCAACCAGTGTGTCGCCATTGAGGATCTCGGATTCGAGAAAGGCGATGGTCTTGCCCTTGTTGACGACACGGGAATTGCAAACCAGTCGCCCGTCAACAACATATTTGAAGTAACTCAGCTTGATCTCGAGCGTGGCGCAGTATTCGCCGTCGGCCAGCATCGGATACAGTGCGCCACCCATACCCGTGTCGGCAAGGGCATAGATTGCCGCACCGTGGACCACTTCCTGGGGATTCAGCAGTTTGTCCGTGACTTCCAGGCTGCAGGTGCACGTGCCCTGTGCCTGATTGTCCAACTCGAGCCCGATCAGCGTCGCAAAAGGGTGTTCCACAGCCTGGATCCTGTCGACCTATTCGGCGCGGGTGTAGTGATTGTCAAAAAACTGCTTCCACGCCTCCCAGCGGACTTCATCCGACGGGTAGTCAGGATGGTCGAACCTGGCAATCAGGAATCCCCCGCTGGCCTCGGCGTATTCAACCGCCTCGACCAGTTCCAGTTGCTCGCCATATGCGGGCCGCAGTTCGTCGGGCACGTGTTTGGGTTCTTCGGCCGACCACAGTTCCGCAGTGACCATCTCCGTGATGACATCGTCACTGTCGATCCCTGATTCGCCGCTCAGCGGTTCACAAAGGTACAGGCTGTTGTTCGAGGGGTCACCCGGGTCAAAAATAAGGTCGTACTCGCCAACGATCGTGTCTGCCGACGTCATTCAATGGATCTCCATTCAGGGCACACAGAACATCTGGATTTCTGCCGCCGGGGATTGTTGCGGATTGCATTGTCTGCGTACCAGTTGTATCAAAACCGACCGGCATCCGTCGAACCGGGGCAGGGCGCGCGCGGTCTGCAGACAACGCCCGGCCCAGTCAGGCCAGGCCTTAATAGATAAGCTATTTTTTAAATTGTTGATATAAAAGGGGAAATATACATAAAAAAACAATAATGTATAATAGATGCTCAATGTTTGGACCACAGGTACATTTTCCACACCCGGCGGTTGACCCGCGGGCACGAAACCGACCCGGGCCCCAGGTCCAGCGGCAGCGTATCGTTGCCGCTGCCATCGATGTCCTTGGTCGGCAAGCGGTCGAGGACACGACAGTTGCGGATATCATTGCGCAGGCGAGAATGTCCCGCGGTACGTTTTATCGTTGTTTTGACAGCCTGGAGTCTGTTCTGGACGAGATTTACGGTCTCTGGCACGCCGAACTGACCGGTGCAGTTGCCAGGGTTCTGGAAATGTATGATGATCCGCGTCAGATGATTGTCTCGCGATTGGACGACGCGCTGTCAATGGCGGTCGAAGTCGGGCCGGTGTTACGCACACTGTATCGCGAGGAAATGCGGCCCGGCTCGCCATTTTTTGGCGCCCAGCAAGCACGCCAGCGCGCTCAGGCCGAGATGGTTGTCGTCTGGTGGCGAAAACGGTATGGCAATGACATCGACCCGGTTGCGGTACAGGTACTGATCATGTCGGTGCTGAAGATCGCCGTACACGTTTGCGACTCCGGAAACCTTCAACCCGGAGAACTGGACACGATCAAAACAGCCGCACGGGCGATGTGCCTGGGTGCGCTGGAGTCCGTAATTTCGAGCGAACAACCCAGGGGGGATACGTGAATATTCCAAAAATAATCCCGATGGCCGTGGTGATTGCCATCGTCGCCGGCTCTACCGCTGTCGGGCAGGAGGTCAAGCGCGACAAACAGATCTATTTTGGAGATCTGCATACCCATACCAATCTGAGTGCCGATGCCGTTGTCATGCAGCTGGCCCACGGCGTTGAACGCGGTCCCGAGGCTGCCTGCATGTACGCTGCTGCATGTGCACAGGTTGATTTTTACGGTCAGTCGGACCACGCGGAAATGACAGATATCGAAGACTGGCAGCGCATCCAGGCAGCCGTGACATCCTGCAATGAAATGGGTCGGACGCGGGCTGGCGAGGGTCAGGACCCGACGATTGTCGCGTTTCAGGGATTCGAATGGACGTCGGGGATGCAGGATATCTACTGGGGACACAAGAATGTCTTCTTTCGCAGTGATGCCGTACCGGAATTGCCGATTGCGTCGGGCGCGATCGGGGAAATAGAGGCCCGCCGGCTGAAAGGCACGATGGTTGTCAACCGGCTGATGAAACCCCTTGAACCGACCTGGGGGCAGCGATGGCGCGCGTTCAAACGGGCAGTTGCCGTCAACGGGCGCGAACGCTGCGAAGGGATGGAAGTCGAACCTGGTTGTATCCGGGTCGCGAACGAACCCCGGGATCTGTTTGCCCTCCTGAACGGCTATTACGACCAGCCAGGATTTGTCGAAAACGGTTACGACACGATGGTCATTCCCCACGGGACGGCCTGGGGAATGGCAAAGGTCGGCACCGACTGGGATATCCAACTGAATTCGGAACAGCACGATCCGTCATTTCAGACGCTGATCGAAGTCTACTCCGGGCATGGGAACAGCGAGGAGTACCGTGATTTCGAACGCGATGACAGCGGCTATCAATCCTGCGCAGACCGGGCCGCTGAACTGACCCGCGAATACTGTCAGCGCGAAGAAATCGATGCAGGGGATTGCGACGAAGACATTGAACGGGCACTGGCGACCGGCCAGGTTGACTTTGACACGGTACCCGGGGACTGGGGCCACTGTGGGCAGTGCACAGACTGCTATCAACCC
>JBFJWU010000104.1:0-9788 GCA_041623475.1 bacterium
CGCCCCTCGGCCAGTTCCTGCTGCCGATCACTGCCGCCGTCCATATCTGCAGCAGCCGCCAACGGGATATCCGGAAGGGCGCTCCGGACATCCTGCCAGTCGGCACCGCGCAGGAAGCGGTCGTCCTTGAGCACGTTCAGCTCCTGGTCCAGTGCCGCCTGCAACGATGAAGCAGCCCCCTGCAGCAGCAGATGTCGCTCGGCGCTGACCTGGGTCATCCCCAGCCAGCCCAGCAGCGCCCGGATCGTCGTCCCGTTTACAAGCAATGTCAGCACGACAATGCCAGCGGTCAGGAACAACAGCTGCGCGCCGGCCTCGCCGGAAATCCGTTCATCCTGGGCCACAACCAGAGCCAGCGACAGGCCAACGGCACCACGCAACCCGCCCCAAGTCAGGACGACGCCCTCGCGCCAGTCCAGTCCATAGCCCCATTTGGACAGAAACGGCGACAGGATTGAATTGACCAGCGCGCGCACAATGTGGATCGCCACAAACAGCAGTGCCAATGTCCACCAGTCCGCGACATAGACCGGGTCCACGCGCATGGCAACAACGACGCCAACCAGGATGAAGATCAGTGAATTGGCCAGGTACGCCAGCATCTCCCAGAAATGATGCAGGAACTCCACGACCTCGGAACTGATCCGGGTACGTCCATAAGCTGCAAACATCAGTCCCAGGGCGACAATCGCCAGGACACCCGACACATGGAACATTTCCTCGGCGATATAGAACGTCAGGTACGATGCGGCAATCGTCAGGGTGATTTCGACCATCGCATCGTTAAAGACGCGGCCGATCCATCCCAGGACAAACAGCGCAATCCCGACACCGATCGCAAAACCACCAAGGGCAACCCGCACGAAATCACCGGCGATGCTGGCGGCATCTGCGGCTTCGCCGGAAATTGCCATAGCGTAAAAGACTGTAAAGGCAACGATCGCTGTCCCGTCATTGAACAGGGACTCGCCTTCGATAATTGTCGCCAGTTTCTTGCTGGCACCCAGTTCCCGCAGGATTGCAACCACCGCTACCGGGTCGGTCGCGCTCATCACGGCGCCGAACATCAGCGCAATCGGCCACGACCAGGACCACGGCAGTGCGTAATAACCGAACCCGGCCAGCAGCACAGTCCCCAGCATCAGGCCAGGTACGGCCAGCAGCAGGACCTGGCCAAAACTGCGGCGTACCGTATGCGAATCCATCGCGAATGCCGACTCGAACAACAGTGCCGGCAGGAACAGGAACAGGATCATGTGCGGGTCGATCGCCGAGATGGCGTGCACGGACTCAACCAGGCCCGGCATTCGCAGTTCCATCGCGTGGCTGGATCCGATGACGCCCAGGCCCATCCCCAGCAGCAGCAGGGCCACCGTATACGGAAATGCTGAATTTCTCAGCAGGTTGCGGGCGGCCGCCCCCAGCAGGAGCGACACAATGACAAACAGCAGGATTGCGACACCTTCATGCATGTCCAGTCAAACCGCCCCTGATCTGCGACACGGGCTTACAGTCTAATGACCGCCGTGCCTGATTAACCAATCCAGGAATGCAACAACGCTGTCCTGGTCCGTCAGTTCCGGCGCCAAAGGAATCGCGCCAGTGCCGCTTTGCAGCCCCCCGACCACGCCCGGCGCATCAAAGGACCCGTTGCCGTTTTCGTCGACAAAAACTGCGTTGGTATACCCGAACGGCAGTTCGTCCTCGTCAACCAGAACCGGGAACATCGGATAGTTATCGCCGTACGATTCATCGTCGCGGGCCACGGCAACGACCCACGCATCGTCGTCCGGGGTCCAATCCACGGTCCAGCGGATGCTCTTTTGGCCGCCTGCCGTCGAAAAGTCACCATCGGTCACGCGGCGTGAAAACAATGGTTCGGGATAGGCGTTTGCCGGGTCGCCATAATGGGTCGCGACATCCGCCGTGTTGCTGAAAATGTCAATCGTATCGACACTGATCCAGTCCGCCATCCAGACATCTACCTGCAGCTTGACCCCATCCGATCCATTGGCTGTTTCACCCAGAACCGCATCGGATCCATCGGCATTGGACACGACCGTCAAGTTGACCAGGGGGCCGTTGGTCCCCATCAATGCACCGTCCTGGATCGTGCTGGCCAGTTTTGCCGGGGTAATCTCGGCGGGTTCGTCAAAGTCGCCGCCCACCAGCAGGTAACTGCGCGGGGCGCCGGCCTCGGACGTGTACCATTGGTGGGTGTCCGACACCGCAACGCCGGTCTTGGGCTGGCCGATATTCAGGAACGCAAACAGGTCATTGAGTCCGGCATTGACCTCGAGGTGCTCGTTGTACAGCTCGAACGCATCGAAATCCGTACTGAACAATCCGGTATCGGATTCGCTGGTAACCAGATCCGGCGATTCCGGGTCCATCCGGAAAACGTCGGGACGGGTCCGCGACTGCAGCGTATCACTGTCCAGCTGAATCGCCGAGAAGTACCCGAACAACAACGACCGCCCGTGATTCACCTGCACAACCGGATTATCCACTGCACCCATTTCGCGGAGTCCTGCAAAAATTGCCTGCGGTGTCAGCGTCGGTCCCCGACCGCCGCCACCGTCCAGCGCACCATTCTGTATCTGGCTAGAGTCTATCTGCAACGGGTAGGCATTGAAATGACCCAGATCAAAGAATGTCAATTCTTCGCCAACCATGCTGGCCAGGTAATCCTGCAACCCCATGTCCCGGATCGTCGGCGAGATGTCGGTCAAATAGTCATGGTCCGTGGTCACCAGCACATCGACGCCTTCACCGACAAATGTCAGGATCCGGTCTTCGGTGGGAACCGGTGAATCGGGGCTGTTGACCATATGCACGTGCAGGTCTGCCGAGATCCATCCGGCCGTATCAACGACCCGGTCCAGGTCCACGTCCAGGTGCTGCGTCTGCCCCTCGCCCAGCGTCACCCGGGTCGTATATCGCGAAAACTCCAGCCCCCGCGACACGACCACGTCGTAGGTCCCTGGCAGGATCTCCAGACGGTCGGTATTCCGCGCCCCCCGGCGCGCCATCACGTGCACTTTGCCGTTGTGGTCGACGTACGCCTGGGTCAGGATCCCGTCGGCAAAGCTGTCATAAAGCGTATCGCCAAACAGTCGCGTTTGCTCGGCCGCGCATTCGCCAGCGCAAACCACCGAAACCTTGGCTGGCTGGGCAACGGCTCCCGTTCCGACGGACGCGTCCAACCCCGTGATCGCGAATGTCAGTGCCGCTGGCCGGGATACAGTTGGCGAGATCGTCGCCTGTCCACCAGCCGAAACCTGCACGCCGCCGACCCGTTCCTTGTAGCCGCCGACGACCTCGGCAAATACCTGGTATCCGCCCGGGCGCAGGTCACCACGGAACTGCCCGGATGCATTGGTCGTCAGGATCGTTTCCAGTCGGTCACCGCTGACAAACGCCAGGCGCGTGCCAGTCGCCGCAGCGCCGCCACTGGACAGCGTCCCGCTGACACGGCCCGTCGCAACACCGTCGATCTCGTAAGCTTTGCTGGTCATGTCATTGAACGAATCAAAAACAATCACGTCGCGACTGACGACAGCAGATTCCCCCGGCCCCAGCCGGTAATAGCCGGGCGGCGGGTTCACATGGTCAAATCCCAGCAATAACCCAGACAGGAAGGGGATTCCCTCGTCCGTCCCGTGCAACAGGATCCCGATTCCGGCGTAACCGAATCCGTTGGCAGATCCAGCCATTTTCAGCGCGTACCCGGCATCCCCGGCGCTGTACGCCAGCAGGTCGGCCTCGGCAAACAGTCCAGTGGGGCTCAGTTCCAGCCCGAATCCCGGCTCGCCGTCGATCACGGAATTCGAATTAAACGTCGACACGTCACCACCCGAATCAATAAAGTCGGTCATGGTGGTCAATTGCGCCCGGTCGGTGGGATTGCAGATCGCCGTATGGACCTCTATATGGGCCGCATCAGCGGTCAGGACATAGTAGTTGGTCGCCACCAGCGGGATTCCGTTGTCCAGGTCCCACGGCACCTGCAGGTCAATACCGCCGCCACCGGATGTAAAATTGGCCCCCAGGACCTTGACGCCGCCGGGCAGGTTGACAAAATCCATCAGTTCCAGCGGCCCGCTGGCCTGAACGACCAGCACACCATCGCGGCCATTGCGCAACGTCCGGATGTCCTGGGCATCAATCAGGTACGACACCCCTATCAAGGGCGAGATCTCGCCCATCACATCCCGCCATACCCCGTCGGCCCGCTGGACATCGGCATCAATCAGGGTCCCGCCGTAATTGCCGACAAAATGCTGACGCGACGGCCCCTGGATCACCGCCCGGATCCGGTCGTTCTCGATCAGGTAGTCGCCGTCCCGGGCCGTAAACGCCCCGCCCGACCGTTCGTTACGGTACTTGATGGATGCGGCATCGTCGATCTGTTCAAACGACACTTGCCCGGACGCCGACAGGCCATCAAAGTGAGCCTGCAGTTCGTCCGGCAGACAGGTTGTTGCCGACGTTGTCCCGCCACTACTGCCGTCGCAGGACACCAAAAAAACGCCGCACGCGACGACGGCACGAATCCGTGTTCCAATCATAGCCACCTTGACCTGTGGTTGGTTGAATTTGCTGGCTCTATCCTAGCAAATCATCGATGCAAAGCCCGCGCGCGAACTGTAATCGCGGACCTGCAGTGGCCCGCAGATCCGCCACATTGGCACGCTCAGGGATGAGACTGGAACCAGGTGACGATTTCAGCCGGTGTACCGGCAAACCATTCGTGGCCGGCGCGGGGGTCGGTGATGACCTTGGTCGTGACACCGGTGGCCGCCAGGGCGGCTTCGTATTCTTCCATGGTACTGATTGGTACAACCCCGTCCTTTTCGCCATGCAGGAACAGGACCGGCGGGTGATCACCCGGCAGGTCGTCGGGAATCGAACACAGCAGGCCGGCACAGGTTGCATATGATCCGGCGACGATCGCCACACTGGCCATCCGGTCCTGGTAAGTGACCGCCAGGCGGCTGGTCATGTAGCCGCCGCTGGAGATCCCGGCTGCGTGGATGCGGTCGCCATCCAGGTTGCCAAATGTACCATAGGTAATCGCATCAAACATGGCCAGCATCAGCGAATGATCGTCAGAGTTTTCCCAGTCGCCGCGATGGGAAATCACGTTGCTCTGCCAGGAATTGATACCGGCGTTGCGCTTGGGTTCCGGCGTCAAGACGGCGTAACCCGCATCCAGCAACGCCTTGATCACGCGTGGCTCGTAAACGCCACCAAATGGGGCCTCGGTGGTGGACAGCCAATAGGCCTCGGCGGCCGGACCGGCGCCCTGGAACAGCAGTGCAACTGGCCAGCCACCAGCCGGTGCCGCACCCAGGGGATGCTGCCAGTGAATGGTACGGGTACCGCCGGTCACTGTGCTCAATGAACTGGTCTCGTACAGGCATCGTTCATAACACTGGTTCTCGGCGCATAATTCGACCGTTTCGTCGATCGCTGGTGGCTCGACGCCGTCACAGATAAAGACACTGGTGATGGGCTCGGTCGTGTCCGTCACACTGGACACCGCGTTTTTCAGGTCGTCGGTGCCCAGGCATGCAGTAAACGCAGCCAACAACGCAATCGCCGCAAAGACTCGCAGGTCAGGCCTCATGATTTGTCAGTTTCCCACAGCGTGACCGTTCAACCAAATATGCTCAGACATCCGCGCGCCGGCGGGCCTCGCGCTTGCGGGCTTCGGGGTCCAGCAGGCGCTTGCGGGCCCGGAGTGATTCTGGGGTGACCTCGACCAGTTCGTCGTCATTGATGAACTCCAAAAACTGCTCCAGCGCCATCTTGCGTGGCGGCGACAGCAGGACGTTGTCATCAGACCCGGAGGCCCGGACGTTGGTCAGCTTTTTGGTTTTGCCGACGTTGATCACCAGGTCCCCGGGGCGATTGTATTCGCCGACAATCATCCCGCCGTAGACCGGTGTCCCGGGACCAACAAAAAATTCGCCCCGGTCGGACAATTGAAACAGTGCATAGGGAACGGTGTCGCATTTGTCCATCGCCAGCAGGGCACCCTTGCTGCGCTGGGGAATTTCGCCCAGGAACGGACCATATTCGGCGAACCGGTGGTTAAACACGCCCTCGCCACGGGTTGCGCTCAGCAGCTCGGTACGAAAGCCGATCAGGCCCCGCGTCGGCACTCGAAAGGTCAACCGGACCCGGTCACCCATATGCTTCATGTCGCTCATGGTTCCCTTGCGCCGCCCCAGCCGTTCAATAACCGCCCCGCTGTATTCGTCCGGAACATCGCAGACCAGTTCCTCGACCGGCTCTTCCAGGCCGTTGTCGCCGTCCCGCAGCAGGACCTCGGGACGTGATACGGCAAATTCGTAACCCTCCCGGCGCATTTTCTCAATCAGGATCGACATGTGCAGTTCACCGCGACCGGCGACACGGAACGTGTCAGCATCGTCAGTGTCCTCGACCCGCAGCGCCCGGTCGTACATGGCTTCCTTGTGCAGGCGCGCGCCGAGCTCCCGACTGGTGACAAATTTCCCTTCCTGGCCTGCAAACGGGGAGTCATTGACCTTGAACTCGACAACCAGGGTCGGTTCATCAATGCTCAGCGGCGGCAGTGCTTCCGGGTTCTCCGGGTCCGCAAGGGTCACACCGATATCGATGTTGTCAAAACCGGAAACCACCACAATGTCACCAGCGGACGCCGTCTCTGCCTCGACCCGTGCCAGGCCGGCAAACAGTTCCAAACGCGTGACGCGCCCCCGGCTGGCGTTGCCGTCACGGTCAATCAGCACCAGGTCCTGCCCCTTGGCAATTCCGCCCCGTTCAACGCGCCCCACCGCCTGCCGCCCGACATAGTCACTGTGGGCCAGGCTGGAAACCAGCAGCTGTGTGGTGCCGTCCGGGTTGCAAGGAGGCGCTGGGACCACACTGCTGACGGTATCAAAAAGCGGTTTCAGGTTGTCGCCCGGCTGATCCACGTCCGGTCCGGCGTAGCCATCCCGCCCGGAACCGTACAGTACCGGATATTCGATCTGGTCCTCGTCGGCATCCAGCGAAATAAACAAGTCCAGGATCTCGTCCTCAACCTCGGCGATCCGGCGGTCCGGCCGGTCAATCTTGTTGATCATGACGATCGGTTTCAGCTTCAGTTCCAGGCTTTTCTGCAGGACGAAACGCGTCTGGGGCATCGGCCCTTCCGCGGCATCGACCAGCAGCAGGACACCGTCAACCATCCGCAGGATCCGCTCCACTTCACCGCCGAAATCGGCGTGACCGGGCGTGTCGACGATATTGATTTTCAAATCGCCGTAGGTGACCGACGCGTTTTTGGAGAGGATCGTTATCCCGCGTTCGCGTTCCAGGTCGTTGGAATCCATCACCCGTTCGGCAACATCCTGCCGTTCGTGAAAGATTCCGGCCTGTTGCAACATGGCATCAACCAGTGTGGTCTTGCCGTGGTCAACGTGCGCAATAATGGCGATATTTCGAAGCTGCATGATTTCCAGTCCGTGATTCACGATAGACCTGTGCGCCATCCCCCGCCGGGGGACGATCCAGGTCGTTGATGGTTAGTGTCCAGTGCCCAGGCAGGTCGGCGATCCTAGAGGATCATGACCTCCTGGTACTGGCCGTAGACGTTGCGCAGGCACCCGGCGATTTCGCCCAGGGTAACCTGGTTCTTGACGGCCTCGATGATAAATGGCATCAGGTTATCCGCACCCCCAGCAGCGTTTTCCAGTTTCTGCAGGGATTCGGCGACGGCTGACGCGTTGCGGTTGTTCTTGAACTCAGTCAGGCGTGCTACCTGTTCCTTTTCCAGTTCGGGATCAACGCGCATCAGCTCGATCGCTTCCTCTTCCTCGACCGTGAACTCGTTGACGCCGACGACGATGCGGTCGTTGCCTTCGACTTCACGAATATAGCGGTACGCCGCATCGTGAATTTCGCGCTGGGGGAATCCCGCTTCAATCGCCCGGGGCATACCGCCGATTTCATCGATCTTTTCAATGTATTCCCAGGCCTTGGCCTCGATCTCGTTGGTCAGGGCTTCGACCGCATAGCTGCCCGCCAGCGGATCAATGGTGTTGGTCACACCGGATTCCTCGGCGATGATCTGCTGGGTCCGCAGGGCGATTCGTGCGGCCTCTTCAGTTGGCAGCGCCAGTGCCTCGTCAAAGCCATTGGTGTGCAGACTCTGGGTGCCCCCCAGGACCGCGGCCATTGCCTGAATCGCCGTCCGGACGATATTGTTTTTTGGCTGTTGCGCCGTCAGCGTTGATCCACCGGTCTGCGTGTGGAACCGCAGCATCATCGACCGCTCCGACTGGGCATTGAATCGGTCTTTCATGATTCGTGCCCACATCCGCCGGGCGGCGCGGAACTTGGCGATTTCCTCCAGGAAATCGTTGTGGCCGTTAAAGAAGAAGCTCAATCGACCGGCAAATCTATCGACATCCAGTCCGGCATCCAGCGCCGCCTGGACATAGGCGATCCCGTCCGCCAGCGTAAAGGCGACTTCCTGGACCGCCGTACACCCGGCTTCGCGGATGTGGTAGCCGCTGATTGAAATCGTATTCCAGCGGGGCACTTCCTCGGAACAGAAACGGAAAATATCGGTAATAATCCGCATGCTTGGCGTCGGCGGATAAATATAGGTACCGCGGGCCATGTATTCCTTGAGGATGTCATTCTGGATCGTGCCGCCGATCTGGTCGCGTCCAACGCCCTGCTCATCGGCCACGGCGATGTACAGCGCCAGCAGGATCGACGCCGTCGAATTGATGGTCATCGATGTGGTGACCTTGTCCAACGGAATCTGGTCAAACAACACACGCATGTCAGCAATCGAGTCGATGGCGACACCTGTCCGCCCCACTTCACCACGGGCACGCGGATCATCCGAGTCGAGGCCCATCTGCGTCGGCAGGTCAAAGGCCACACTCAGCCCGGTCGAGCCGTTCTCCAACAGGTATCGATACCGTTCGTTTGATTCTGCGGCGGTACCAAACCCGGCGTACTGGCGCATCGTCCAGAAGCGCCCCCGATACATCGTCGGCTGCACGCCACGGGTAAACGGGTACTGTCCAGGAAACCCGATCTGCTCGATCGCGGCGTCGGGATCAATATCGACCGGTGTATAGGCCGGCTTCAGTTCAATTCCGCTGGAATTGGCAAAGGTGTCCTTGCGCTCCGGGTTGCGGTCAATTGCCTTTTGCAATGTGCCGTCTTCCCAGGCGTCCAGCGCTTCCTGCCACATTTTTCGCACGTCAGAACTCATCCCGGTGCTCCTGATCAAGTTTGGATAATGCAGTTAAATGTCGGGGTTTTCCCGCCGATTCGGCGAAAAGTACATGATAACAGAGCATGATTGTTTTTCCCGTCGACGGCCGCCAACCTGCCTGCCGGTGGCAATTTCCGTGAGGACCGTCCTTGGCGCACGCCATCAACATCGTTGCCAGCACCCCCAACTGGATCGCCGTCAACAAGCGACGCGGCTGTCCGGCGGTTCCGCTGCGGGTCCCGGACGGGTCCAGCGTCCTGGAGCAATTATCGGCTGCCGGCTTCGACGACCTGCGGACAGTTGGTCGCCTGGATCGGCCGGTCGGAGGATTGATGCTGCTGGCCACTAACGCCGCATCCCAACGCCAACTGACGGCTGCCTGGCACGAACCGGCGACGATTAAGGAATATACGGCCCGGGTCCTGGCACCGCCGCCGCAGGAATCCGGAACCATTGATCGCCCGATCGGATCCGGGCGCAAGGGGTTGATGCGTGTCGGCATCGGCAAACCGGCCCG
>JBFJWU010000105.1:0-9785 GCA_041623475.1 bacterium
CGAGGAAGAATCAACCCGCGAGGCGTTGGAAAAATTTGCCCTGGCGGTCCTGGATCCGGAATACAGCTGATCGGGTCAGCCGGGCTGGTCCGGTGCCAGGAACAACTGGTATTCCACCGTATCGCAAATCAGGTGTTCCAACAGCAGGTGGACCTCCTGGATCCGGCCTGTCTCTTCGTGGGGAGCAATAAAGACAATATCGGCCAGGTTCCTTGCTTCGCCGCCGCTGCGACCCAGCAGGGCAACCGTGTGGGCACCCTGGGACCGGGCAGCACGCAGGCCCTCGACGACATTGTCTGATGTTCCGCTGGTACTGATACCCACGACAACGTCCTCGGCAGCAACAAGGGCGCGAACCTGTTTTGCAAAGATATCGCGGAAATCATAATCGTTGGCAATACTGGTCAATGTGCTGGTGTCGGTTGTCAGTGCGATGGCCGGCAGAGGTGGACGTTCCAACCGGTACCTGTTGACAAATTCGGCGGCGACGTGTTGCGCATCGGCGGCACTGCCACCGTTGCCAAACAGGTACAAACGGCCACCATTGCGAAATGTGTTGGCGACCAGTGTCCCTATTTCGCGGGCGGCACTGACCAGCTCTGTACGGGACTCCTGAACGAGTTCAAGATGCGCATCCAGATTTTGCTGCAATGTGGTTTCCAGCGACATGATCGCAGCATGGTACCACGGGGCCGGGCGGGTTTTATACTGTATGAAAGAACGTGGACAGGATCGGAAAAGGCATCGGGAATTATGATCAGAAAACGATCTCACGAGGCATTTACTGCGGCACGGGCCCGGTTTGTTGGCGGTGTCAACAGCCCCGTTCGGGCCTTTGGCGGCGTCGGTGGAGAGCCGGTGTTTGCGAACAGCGGCAGCGGGGCCGGGTTTGAGGATCTGGATGGCAATCGTTATCTGGATTATGTATTGAGCTGGGGCCCCCTGATCATGGGGCACGCCCATCAGGTTGTCACCCGGGCCGCGACAGCGGCGGTGAAAAATGGCACCAGCTTTGGCATGCCGTCGGCAATTGAAAACCGTTTGGCCGACGGGATCCGCGTCTTTTTCCCCGAACTTGAACGAATGCGCCTGGTTAATTCGGGAACCGAGGCGACCATGAGCGCCCTGCGGTTGGCACGTGGCTATACCGGTCGGGACGGGATCGTCAAATTTGCCGGATGTTACCACGGCCATTCCGACAGTTTGCTGGTAGCGGCCGGCAGCGGCCTGGCAACATTTGGAACACCATCGAGCCCGGGCGTTACGGCCGGGACGAGCCAGGATACGATTGTCCTGCCGTTTAACGACGTCGAAGCCCTGCGCGAAGCGTTCAGTCGCCACGGTGACCGGCTGGCAGCGGTCATCCTCGAGATCGTGCCCTGCAATATGGGACTGATCTTTCCGGATCCGGATTTCCTGGATGTCCTGCAGTCCCTTTGCCAGAGCTACAACACCCTGCTGATTGCCGATGAAGTCCTGACCGGCCTGCGGGTCGCCAGGGGCGGAGCGTATCATCGGTATGGCGTTCAACCGGACCTGGTTGCCCTGGGCAAGGTTGTCGGTGGCGGCTTTCCGCTGGCTGCGTACGGGGGCCGTCGTGAAATTATGTCCCATCTTGCACCCGAAGGACCCGTCTACCAGGCCGGAACGCTGTCGGGTAATCCTGTTGCTGCGGCAGTCGGCGCCGCTGTACTGGAGTGGCTGGCGATCGAGGATCCATTTGCAGAACTTGAGCGTAAAATGGCTGACCTGGTGAGCAGAATCGCCGGCGTTGCTGAATCCCGGGGCGTTAAAGTGCAATGCCAGTCTGCCGGCAGCCTGGGGGGAATTGCATTTCGCAACGGACCGGCCAGGAACTTTGCAGACATGCAGGCGGCGGATCATGACGCGTACAGTCGTTTTTTCCACGAGATGCTGGATCGCGGGATTTATCTGGCACCCAGCGGCTATGAAGTCCTGTTCCTCAGTACCGAGCATACGAGCGAGGACCTTGAGCGTACGGTCACCGCAGCAGACGAGGCATTCGTCGCCATTACCGATTAATCGGCCGGGTTACTGGTCCCGGGTTCGTCGTTCAGGCCAGGAATTGAACGACCCGGCCAACGCTGGCCGATGACATCCTTCAGCCGCGTCAACAGCGCATCGGACAATTCGACAAAATCATCCTGCCCGGCCCAGTGCTCGCGGACGATTTCGGGACCGGAATCACGGATCAACTGGCGAACAGCTGCCACACCCAGCGCCAGGTCCTCCATATAGCCGGGAACGCCGATCAGAGCCTCGGGAATAATATCGGTCGGCAGGATGAAGTACGAGAGGACTCCGGCCAGTTTGAATTTTGCCTTAACCGGAACGCGGCGATCACCGATCAGGCGAATCAGCAGATTGACGACATCCGGTGCAAACAGAAGCAAATCAACCGCGGCATCGCGCTTGCCTTCGTTACTGACCGCGTAGTCACGGATCCGGGCCCGCAGGCGGCGATAGAATCCCTGGTTATCTGTCGGTTCTATTGTTTGTGGTGGCGGGTCAGGCACAACGAGAATCAGCTGTGGACGGATCGCAAAGGACGCCAGTCGATCGGCTGGTCGGCCGCCGTTGATTCCAGTGCACGTGGTCGGCGAACACCACTGATCATTACCTGAAACGGCAGGTCAGAGAGAATTTCAAACAGGCGGCGTTCGTTGTCATCATCCAACTCCCCATCTATGTCGTCCAGGTAAAACAACGGCTGCTGTAATATTCCCAATGGCACAACAGAACCACAGGCAGCAGACAACAGGATGATCGCCAGTTTTCGGTACCCCTGGCTGCCACTTTCGCGGATCGGTCGGTCAGCAAAACTGACGCGCAGATCATCACGATGCGGACCATATCCCGTCCAGCCCCGGCGCCGGTCGGCCCGGCGCTGGTCGGCCAGGCAAAGCGCATTGTCCTGGACATCGAGGCCGCCGCGACAGACATATTCGACGGCCGCGGCATCACGTTCCAGCCGGGACCATAGTTTACTGTAGGCGTCAGCAATCATCGCCATCCCTTTACGGCGGATTTCAACAACCGCGGCTCCAGTGCGCGCAAGAATATCTTCCCACGCGGTGAATTCTTGGTCCCGTACACCGGGTATTCGCAGCGCAGAGTTCCTTTGTCGCAATGTCTGCTCGTAATCACTGACCAGGTCTATGTAGCCAGGATCCAGATATGAACAGAACCAGTCCAGGTATTTGCGCCGTTCCTTTGGTTCATCGTGAAAGAACAGGTCGTCATCAGGACGGTATCCAAAAACCGGAACCCGTTGGACCCATGCCCTGCGGGTCAATTCATCACCGTCTTCAAACGCCTGCAGGCGATCATCCTGCCAGCAGACCTGCCGTTGCTCAATCCTGGACCCCGACAAATCAAGGTTGATCTGCCCGGCAGCCGTATCCCATCGCCGCAATCGGGTCCATGATTCATTTCTGAATCCCCGCAGGCGACAGGCAAAGTAGACCGCCTCCAGCAGGCTGGTCTTGCCGGTTCCGTTCGGTCCCGTAAAGCCGGTCCACGTATGACTGAAGGTCAGGGCTGCAGAGGCGAAATTACGAAAGTTGACCAGTTCCAGGCGTTGCAGGCTGACGGCCACCCGGGTTGGCCGGGTCGATCAAATTCGCATGGGCATGATGACGTTCAAGTAACTCTCGTCACCTTCGCCGTAGACCAGGGTCGGCGAGACATCGTCAATCAGCCGCAATTCAACATTGTCGGTCGTGACCTGGCTCAGGGCTTCCTGCAGGTATTGTGCGTTAAAGCCGATATTCAGCTCTTCGCCATCGTAGGAACAGTCGATCTGTTCCTCGCCTTCGCCCATTTCCGGGTTTCGTGCCGTCAGGGTCAGGCTGTCGGGATAGAAATGGAGGGTGACACATTTGAATCGGTCCGTCACAACCAGGCTGACACGATCGATCGCCTGGATAAAGGCGCTGCGATCAACAATCACGACCTTGCTGGTCGATTCTGGAATAACGGTCCGGTAGGTCGGAAACCGGCCTTCGACGGTCCGAAAGACAAAGACAGTGTCATCCCAGGCAACTCTGACATAGGGTGCCTGAACCGAAATTGTGACATCGCCGTCACCAACACAAATACGCTGCAACTCCTGCAGCGCCCGGCGTGGCAGGATAATACCGTCTTCCGGCAGGACTGGTTCGGCTTCGATGCCCGGCACTTCGACCAGGGCAAGCCGATGGGTATCGGTTGCCACCAGTCGCAGGTTACTCCCCTCGAATGACTCCAGGAACACACCTGCCAGCGACACGCGGCTTTCGTCTGTACTGGCAGCAAAGAGTGTCTTGTTGATCCAGACCCTGAACAAATCCCGATCCACGGTCATCGCCGGCTCTTCTGCAACCTCGGTCGGTTCCGGGAAATCACCGGGATCCATCCCCATTAATTTATATTTTGATCGGGTCCCTGTTTTCAGCTCACCCTGATGATTGTCATCAATTTCGATCCGGATTGTGTCGCCCTGGCTTTTTTTGACGATGTCATACAACATCCTGGCTGGCAGGGCTGCACTTCCCTGGTCCTCTACAGTCGCCGGTAATTGGCGGGTCAGGCCGACATCATAGTCCGTCGCATACAGGCGCAATCCACCGCTGCCGGCATCAATCCGGACATTTGCCAGGATCGGTGTTGCCGTTCGGCGCTGGGCGATGTTCTGGATTCCAAACAACGCCGTTTCGAATTCTTCACGGGGAACTTCAAATATGCAGCCCATAGGTTTAGCCGTCCGTTTCTACCCTGGTCAGGGTTGTTGTCTTCTTTCTTATTTGATTCATATATATAAATAAACAGTAAGAGTCATGTGTTGTGGAAAAAACTGATTGTGTTTAGGTAAGTGTTTAATATCAAAGGTTTTTTTGTGAATACAGGGTGTTTGTAACCTGTGGAGATCTTTTTCAAGATCGGCGAGGTTTTCCAAGGGTTCAATGCCGTTCTGGAAATGGCATGTGGGAATTGCGGTCCGGCTGTGCAAAAAAAGACCGAAATCCACATGTTTATCCCCCGCGTGTTAACGTGCGGGTCAGGCTGTCCAGTAACCCGTTTAATTCCGGATCCTGGGACCGCAGTTCATTTATTTTACGAATGCTGTGGAGCACCGTTGTGTGATCCTTGCCACCAAAACACTGTCCGATTTCGGGCAGGCTCATACTGGTCAGTTCGCGGCAGAGGTACATTGCAATCTGGCGCGGTCGGGTAATACTTTTCTTGCGGCTCTTGTCACGCATATCGCTGGGGCGAATATGATGCAATTCGGCCACCAGTTTCTGGATCCGGTCGACGCTGATCCCTGGCGCACTGACTTCGATCAAGTCGCCAAGATGGGTTTGCGCAAAATCAAGGCTGATTGGAATACCGGCAAAACTGGATTTTGCGCTTAGTCGTGTCAGGGCACCTTCTAGTTCGCGAACGTTTGAGTGAATATAGGTGGCTACAAACTGGAGGACATCTTCCGGGATGGCCATTCCCAACGCTGCGGCTTTCTTTTTAAGAATAGCCAGGCGGTGTTCAAATTCCGGGGGCTGAATGTCTGCAATCAGGCCACTTTCGAAACGACTGCGCAGTCGTTCTTCGAGCGCCGGGATCTCCCGCGGAACGGAATCACTGGTCAGGACGATTTGTTTACCACGTTCGTAGAGCGAGTTAAAGACGTGGAAGAACTCGATCTGGGTACGTTCCTTGCCTGACAGGAACTGGACGTCGTCAATCAACAACAGGTCGCACTGACTCCGGAAACGGTGCCGCAGTTCACCAAGGCGCTCGAACCGGATCGCGTTGACAACTTCGTTCATGAACTGTTCTGAACTCAGGTAGAGGATTCGATAACCGCGGTTGGCGTTATACAGGGCGTGACCAACGGCGTGCAGCAAATGCGTCTTACCAAGGCCGACACCGCCATAAATAAAAAGAGGGTTATAGCGGTGTCCCGGGTGTTCACTGACGGCCAGACTGGACGCATGAGCAAACTGGTTGGAACTACCGGGGACAAACGCGTCAAACGTATACCGGGGGTTGAGGTCTGGATGCAATCCAGCCCCCTGGACCGGCGGCTCATCAATCCGCGCTGATTCAACCGGTGCCTGTGGAGCGTCCGGAACGGACTGAACGACACCACTGGTTGTAAATTTTACGGTAATACCCAGGTCTTGCTGGGCGCGGTCAAACAGGCCACGGAAATGGTCGTTGATCCATTGCTGGAAGAAACGGTTTGGCACGCCGGCCAGCAGCGTGCCGTCCTCGGCGTCGAGCAACTGCAGTGGGCGGATCCAGAGGTCAAACTCGTCGGGACCGATCGAGGACCGAATATGCTCGATAAAATCGTTCCAGACCTGCGGTGTTGCTGATTCAGATTGCTGGGTCAATTCGGTTCCCCGTCTAGGCAAAAAAGTTCTTTTTATCCACAGGGTTTTCCACACCTGTGGATAAAAAAGTGGAAGTCCCTGAAAACAGAGAACGACATCATAGTCTAAAACGGTATGCGCTTCAAGGCCACAAAAATGCTGTCGTAGAGGGCCAAGAACTGTTATGATAGTAGGCAATTACGGGAAATGGGCGTTTCTGTGTCGACTGCCGGGGGATGCTGTGGCCGGTCATAATAAGTGGAGCAAAATCAAGCGCAAGAAGGGTGTCGCGGATGCAAAACGCGGCAAGTTATTTACACGGCTTGGACGAGAAATCCAGATCGCTGCGCGCGAGGGTGGTGACGACCCCAATTACAATGCGGCATTGCGGCAGGCTGTCAACCGCGCAATGGCCGAGAACATGCCAAATGACAACATTGACCGGGCGATCAAGCGAGGTGCCGGCCTGTTGCCGGGACAGGAAATTGTCGAATCCACGTACGAGGGTTACGGTCCTGCCGGCGTGGCGGTCATTGTCAGCTGCCTGACGGACAATCGGAACCGAACAGTCAGCGAAGTACGTCATGCCTTTAGCAAGGCGGGCAGTGCACTGGGGGAAAACGGAGCGGTGGCGTGGAATTTTGACAGGGTCGGTCTGGTCACCGTCAATGCGGAACTGGACGAGGAATCCGCGATGGAGCTGGCCATAGAGGCCGGTGCGGCGGATGTTCGTGAAGGGGATGACTGCTGGGAGTTTATCTGCGATGCGGATGCGGTTGGTGCCGTTCGAGACGGACTGCAGGACCAGGAGGTCAACGTTCAGGACGCAACGCTGATCTATGAACCCAAAAACACCGTCCCGGTTACAGGGACGGATGCCGAACAGATTCTGAGATTTATCAGTGCACTGGAAGACCTGGACGATGTCCAGGATGTATTTGCCAATTTCGAAATTCCGGACGAAGAGTTTGAACGGCTGGCCCAGGCCGTCTAGGGCCAGGCGCGTGTTTGGTTACCGGCACCGACTGGCCGTCTGTACGGCGGGATCCCGGTTGACCGGTTCGTGGTCGTGCGCAGGGTAATCGGCATCGATCCCGGGTCACGAAAAATGGGCCTGGCTGTGGTTGAGGGCGACGTGCGCAAGCTGGTAACGGTGGCGTTTGCGACGGTTCGCCCGAAATCCAGCGACCTGCCAGCGCGGTTGGCGCAGTTGCACGACGAGGTCAGTCGCTGGCTGGACAAGTACAAGCCGGATGCCGCTGCCGTCGAAGAAGTGTTCGTGCGCAAAAATGCGCGCAGCGCGCTGCTGCTGGGACAGGCCCGTGGTGCGATCCTGGTACCTGTGGGGCGGCGGTCGGTGCCGGTATTCGGGTATCCGCCGGCCACAATCAAGAAATCCGTTGCCGGACACGGCCGCGCCGGAAAGACAGAGATTCGCCGCATGGTTCGATTTCAACTGGGCCTGGACCGGGACCCGGCAGAGGATTCTGCCGATGCCCTGGCCGTTGCCGTTACCCATTTATTGCACGCCGAAAGTCCGGTCGTGGCTGCGACATCATGATCGGATTTCTGCAGGGCGAGGTGATCCAGCGGACAGCGTCGGTACTGACCGTGCTGAGCGGTGACGTCGGATATGAAGTTCACGTGACCGAGGCCGTGGCCGAGCAGCACGGGGCTGGTACCGCGGTTAGGTTATGGGTGCATTCTGCGATTCGTGAACAAGGCTGGGATTTGTATGGATTTCTGGGTCGTGATGAACGGGATCTGTTCCGGACGGTCCAGCGGGTGCCGCAGATCGGGGCCAAAACCGCATTGGCGATGTTTGCGGTATTTTCAGCGCCGGCCCTGATCCGGGTCGTCCGCGATGCCGATATCGATGCCCTGACGACCGTTCCCGGAATCGGCAAGAAAACAGCCGAACGGGTCATTGTTGAGTTGCGGGACATCATGGCCGCAATGGAGATCGGCGAAACCGCAGAGGCCGGACCTGGTACGGGTGACGCGGTTCGTGGGCTCGTCGCGCTCGGGTTCTCGCAGCGCGAAGCGCGGCAGGGCATTTCCACCGCAATTGAATCGGGAATTGAGCCCGACGATATCGAATCGCTCATTCGTAACGTATTGCTGCAGGACGGTGGCGGACAGTGACCGAGGACAACGGTTTTCTGGATACCGACGAATTCTGGTCCGCGGACGGTGAGGGATTCGAGCGAGCCTATCGCCCGGAATCCTTTGGTGATTTCGTTGGCCAGGGCCAGACCTGCCGCAACCTGGATGTGGCTGTGCAGGCTGCCCGCCAGCGCGAGGAGCCCCTTGATCACGTCCTGCTGTGTGGGCCGCCCGGACTGGGCAAAACCACCCTGGCCGCGATTATTGCTGCCGAGCTGGGCGTACCTTTCGAAAAAACGAGCGGACCCGTGCTTGAACGACCCCGGGACCTGGCTGCGATCCTGGCCCGGCTGAGTCCACGAAGTGTGTTTTTTATTGACGAAATACACCGCATGGGCCCGGCGGTCGAGGAAATGCTGTACCCGGCCCTGGAGGATTTTGAAATTGATCTGGTCGTTGGCGAAGGGCCCGCGGCCCATAACATCAAGATGCGCCTGAGCCCGTTTACGCTGGTCGGTGCGACAACGCGAACGTCATTGTTGACACGGCCGCTGCTGGACCGATTCGGGCTGGTGGAACAGCTGGATTATTACAATGACGACGACTTGACGACCGTGATGCTGCGCTACGCCGAGAAACTTGGTGTTGGCCTGGACAAGGATGCAGCCGTGACCGTGGCCTCGCGGTCCCGGGGGACGCCCAGGGTCGCATTGGGGCACTTGCGCCGGGTCCGTGATTTTGCGGACGTTCGGGGCGAGGATCCGATTACAAACGACACGGCGGTCGGTGCCCTGGATTCGCTGGGGGTGGATACCCTGGGCCTGCAGCGATTACACAGGCGGTACCTGGAAATCCTGGTGCGCAACTATCGTGGTGGTCCGACGGGTGTCAAAACGCTTGCTGCTGCCGTGGGCGAAGATCCCCGGACGATCGAAGAGGTTGTCGAACCGTTCCTGATCCGGCAGGGGCTGATCGACCGGACCCCGAGGGGCCGGACGGCAACCGATCGAGCGGCGCAGCATATTGGCGAACGATTGTCGTCGGGCACGCAACGGCAACTGCCGGGGACGGGTTGATGAACCAGTTGGTAGAGATCCTGACGGCTGACCACGGGTTGCCGGTGCCGTTGCCGGTCATCCTGGGCATTGCCGCAGTCGTTGTTGTTGCAATCATCCTGTTTGCGTTTCGCAATCGTAACGAGGGATCCGATCGATCGACCCTCAAACAGGCAGCGAAAGCCGAAAAAAAAGGAGACCTGCCAGCCGCCGCCAAACTGTACCTGTCTGCCGGGGACCATGAACG
>JBFJWU010000106.1:0-9738 GCA_041623475.1 bacterium
CGCGGTTCCGTTTCATCCGCAGGAGGCGCACCACTGTGGTCCCGCCAGCCTCTTGACCATGATCGAGGCGAGCGGGGCGGCCGGTGACTACGACTCGTTGGTCGAGCGCGTCAAGCGATTGGGCGTTCCGGAAATGGTCCTGGCACTGAGCCCAACCCGCGAAGGCGAGGCGACCTGTCGGCTGATCGCGACTATGCTGGCAGATACTGATGTGACGATCACACGCCTTGCATACGGCATCCCTCTGGGAAGCCATCTCGAATATCTGGATGAAGGCACGCTGTCGCTGGCCCTGGACCATAGACGGAGCTTTCCTTGACTTCAGTAGATTCCCGAAAGGATTATTGAAAATGCCATCATTTGACATTGTTTGTACCCCGGACATACAGGAAATTCGCAACGCGGTGGACCAGGCAAAACGTGAGGCTGGTAATCGTTATGATTTCAAGGGTACAGACACTGAAATTGAACTTACCGGCGACGATTCTTCGCCTGACGGTGTGACGATAACGTCCAGTGACGAGTTCTATGTAGACAGCGCGATCGACATAGTGATCGGGAAACTGGTCAAGCGCAGTGTTGATCCAAAATTTTTCGAACGCCAGGCGGTACAACAGGTCGGTGGCGGGCGCGCCCGGTTGTTATATGCATTGAAAAGCGGCTTGCCACAGGACATTGCCAAGCAAATTGTCAAGGATATCAAGGGCACAAAGGTTAAGGTCCAGCCGGCAATTCGCGGCGACGAAGTCAGGGTGAGCGGCAAGAAGCGGGATGATCTCCAGGCGATCATTCAGGAATTGAAGCAAAAGGACTACGACCGTCCGCTGATGTTCACGAATTTCCGGGACTAGCGCCCGTCAATTACATTGTTCCGGCCGAGGCCGGAACAATGTCGACTGCTGCCGGTCCGGTCTGCGTGGCGTTTGATTACGATTCCGACGTGGGATACACTGTTAAGATTCAGGCGAAATTCCGGTTCAATTTACGAATTCCGCGCAAGTTTTGGGGCGTGGCCAAGCTGGTAAGGCACGGGGTTTTGGTCCCCGGATCACAGGTTCGAGTCCTGTCGCCCCAGAAGTTTATTTTGACCGCCACCAAGGTGGGGGATTCAACCGGTTTGTGTGATTGAACCATACACAGAGGTTTGAACGCGACAAAAATGTCGTCCGCAAATAACAGCGACCTGGTTCTTGTCAGTGGAACCAGCAATCCGGACCTGTCCGCGCGTGTGGCTGCGTACCACCAGCAGGATCTGGCGGATATCGACGTTCGGCGATTTGCGGATGGCGAACTCTTTGTCGAGATCAAAGAAAACGTTCGTGGGCGAGACGTCTTTGTAATTCAGTCGACGTGCTCGCCGGCCAACGAAAACCTGATGGAATTGCTGATTATTATTGATGCGCTCAAGCGCGCCAGTGCCAATCGGATAACGGCTGTGCTTCCGTATTACGGTTATGCGCGGCAGGACCGCAAGGTTTCGCCGAGGACGCCGATAACAGCAAAACTGGTGGCCGACATACTTGTGGCAGCGGGTACCGACAGGGTGTTGACGATCGATTTGCACGCGGGCCAGATCCAGGGGTTTTTCGATGTGCCGGTGGACAATATCTTTGCGACCCCGGTTTTGCTGCCTTACATCCAGCAGAAGCTTGGTGACGAGAATGTGGTGATGGTCAGCCCCGATGCCGGGGGCGTCGAGCGGGCTCGAGCCTACGCAAAACGGACCGGGTCTGAACTGGCCATTTGTGACAAGCGGCGGGAACGGGCAAACCAGGCCGAGGTCATGTCAGTTATCGGGGACGTCGAAGGCAAAAAGTGCGTCCTGGTTGATGACATGGTTGACACTGCAGGCACCATCACACAGGCTGCAGCTGCTTTGCGAAAGTTCGGGGCGGTCGATGTGCTTGCGCTGGCGACCCACGGTGTATTCTCGGGGCCTGCGATTGAACGCCTGCAAAACGGCGAAATTACCGAGATGGTTGTTACCGATACAATTCCCCTTCGGAACGGTGACGACGCCGGGGGCCGGATTAAAGTGCTGAGCGTTGCCGATCTGATCGGCGAGGCGATTGCGCGGATCCATGAAAGTAACAGTGTCAGCAGTTTGTTTATTTGAGACAGTTTGAACAGGACCCGTCTGGTTGGCGGGAAGAGGAATAGGAACATGGAAAAGATTGAACTGAATGTAGACGGGCGAAGCGAGACCGGAAAGGGAGTCATCCGGCGTATGCGCGCCGAGGGGATGGTTCCCGGGATCTATTACAGCCACGGTAACGAGGCCCGGCCATTGAAAGTGGCCCGCCCCGATATCGCCCGGATTATGCGCAACGACGGGATGACGACGTTGCTCGTGTTGAAGAGCGGCGTATCTGAATTGAACGATCAATATGCGCTGATCAAGGATATGCAGGTTGATCCGGTCCGGGAAGAAGTGCTGCATTTCGATCTCCAGGGCGTCAGCCTCGACGAGAAAGTCGGCGTAACGGTCCCCCTTGTATTCGAGGGAACCCCAGCGGGTGAACGCCAGGGCGGAAGCGCCAAAGTCTACTTGTATGAAGTCGACATTGAATGCCGGGCCGATACAATCCCCAGCGAGCTTGTCGTTGATATCAGTGGCGTCGAGCTTGACCAGATCCTGCACGTCGGGGACATCCCGTTGCCGGACGGTGTCGAATTCGTGACCGAAGCAGAAGTCGCAATATTCGCCTGTGAGGTTCGTCGTGCTGCTGTCATCGAGTCCGAAGAGGGCGAAGATGTCGAAGGCGAAGAAGGTGCTGATGGTGAAGGCGCGGGCGACGATGGTGGCGCGTCCGACAGTGATGGCGGTGACGACGAAGGGGACGGATAACAGAAACGGCTTGACCGCACGATGCTGGTTGTTGGCCTGGGAAATCCTGGTGGTAAATACGATGGTACCCGCCACAACATCGGATTTGAGTTGGTCGACAAGCTTGCACAGGCTCATCAGGCCGGCCGGTGGAAAAAAAAATACCGGGGCCTGCTGACGGATGTGCGGATTGGACAACACAGGGTATGGTTGCTGAAGCCAGCAACCTATATGAATGCTTCCGGAACGGCGGTCCAGGCTGCGATGGCGGGATTGAAAAAGCGGCCGGAAGATGTCTGGATTTGCCACGATGAACTTGATTTGCCGGTAGGCAGGGTAAAGTTCAAGATTAACGGGGGCCACGCAGGGCACAATGGCATTCGATCAATTATTGACTGTGTCGGCGGCGTGGAAATCCGCAGGGTTCGAATAGGGATCGGGCACCCTGGGACCGGGGCGGATGTTGTCCGGTATGTGCTGGGGCGGTTTAAGGCCACCGAATCAGGTCAGGTGCTTGATTCGCTGGACCGGGCCGCAAGAGCGCTGGAGATTGCGTTTTCAGATAGTTTTGACGCAGCCATTAGTTGGCTGCATACGGAAATTTGATGCCGGAAAGGCCGGCAACTGACTACACGACAGTAGACGACCAGTCAAGGAGGTTTAGTCGTGAACATTGACAACCTGGTATTTGCTGTACCGGTGGCTGGCGCATTGGCGCTGGTATACGCGTTTGTTCGATCATCCTGGGTCTCCAAGCAGGATCCTGGTGACGAAACAATGGTCAAGATTGCGGGATTGATCCGAGAGGGCGCGATGGCGTTCTTGTCCCGTGAATACAAAACACTGGCAGTGTTTGTTGTGGTTGTTGCGGGCCTGTTGGCATTTGCAAACCAGAACAGCGGCGAAGCCGGTGATTTTCGCCATCCTATTATTGCCGTGGCATTTATCTGCGGGGCGATTGCTTCAGGACTGGCGGGGTACTTCGGTATGCGCGTCGCGACGACGGCAAACAACCGCACAACGGCGGCAGCGCGGAACAGTTTGCCTGAGGCATTGAACGTCGCCTTTGCGGGCGGATCCGTGATGGGGATGAGCGTGGTTGGATTGGCCCTGGTTGGCCTCGGCACGCTTTTCATCGCGTTTACCGGCATGTTCTCCGGTTCCGGTGGAATGAACCAGGCACTGAGTGCATTGACCGGGTTCTCGATGGGTGCCAGTTCGATCGCACTGTTTGCCCGTGTCGGTGGCGGTATCTATACCAAGGCTGCTGACGTCGGGGCTGACCTGGTCGGCAAAGTCGAAGCTGGCCTGCCCGAAGACGACCCGCGCAACCCGGCCGTTATCGCTGACAACGTCGGCGACAATGTTGGTGACGTGGCTGGAATGGGCGCGGACCTGTTTGAGTCCTACGTTGGTGCAATTATCGGTGCAATGGTCCTTGGGCTTGGATTCAAGGTTGCCGGTGGCAGTTCGGTTACCCCGGTTGTTTTGCCGATGATCCTGGCAGCGGCCGGAATTGTCTGTTCGATTCTGGGTACTTTTGCCGTTCGCACCAAAGAAGGCGGTAACCCCCAGCACGCGTTGGATACCGGCGCATTTGGAGCCGCGGGTGTCATGGCCGTATTGACATTTTTCATTGCCAAGGCACTTTGGCCCGAAAGTGTTATTGTTGCCGGGACCGGCCTCGAAGTCACGGCGACCGATGTTTTCTACGCAACGGCCATTGGCTTGATCGTTGGTGTCTGCGTCGGCTTGATTACGTCGTACTACTGTTCAATGGGCAAAAAGCCGGTTAACACCATCGTCGAGCAGTCCAAAACGGGCTCGGCGACAAATATTATTGCCGGCCTGGCCGTAGGCATGCAGTCGACCGCCGTACCGATGCTGTTGATTGCGGGCGGTGTTGTCGCGTCTTACGCGGTTGCCGGTCTGTACGGGGTTGCAATCGCTGCCCTCGGTATGCTCAGCACCACCGGTATCCAACTGGCTGTAGATGCGTACGGACCGATCGCCGACAATGCTGGTGGAATCGCCGAGATGAGCCACCAGCCGCCTGAAGTTCGTGAACGTACGGACCTGCTGGACGCAGTTGGCAACACGACGGCAGCAATCGGTAAAGGCTTTGCTATTGCCAGTGCGGCGATGACCGCTTTGGCCCTGTTTGCCGCATATATGCAGCAGGCACGTGTTACCGAGATTGACCTGGCGGATCCGATTGTCATGGCAGGCTTGTTTATTGGCGGCATGTTGCCGTTCTTGTTCAGTTCAATGGCCATGAATGCCGTTGGCCGGGCAGCTATGGACATGATCGAGGAAGTTCGTCGTCAGTTCCGCGAGATCGAAGGCCTGCTGGAAGGCAAGGCAGATCCCGATCCCAAGACCTGCGTTGAAATTTCGACAGCAGCAGCGATTCGCGAAATGATCGCGCCGGGATTGCTGGCTGTGATCACCCCTGTCGTCGTTGGTTTTGCCATGGGCCCGGAAGCCCTGGGCGGGTTGCTGGCCGGCGTGCTGGTCACAGGCGTCTTGATGGCGATCTTTATGTCCAACGCAGGCGGTGCCTGGGACAATGCCAAAAAGTCATTTGAGGGCGGCGGTTACACCATGGAAGACGGCTCGCTGCATGAAAAAGGCTCAGAGGCCCATAATGCCTCGGTTGTTGGCGATACAGTTGGCGATCCGTTCAAGGATACCGCCGGTCCCAGCCTGAACATCCTCGTCAAGTTGATGAGCGTCGTGGCACTGGTTATCGCGCCGCTGTTGATCTGAGTTCATTGGAATTTGATTTCCTTATGGGGGCGCACGAAGTGCGCCCCCGTTCTATTTTGAGGTAGTTGCAGATGGCATTCAGGGCGGGAATCGTTGGTTTGCCCAACGTTGGCAAGTCGAGTCTGTTCAACGCGCTGACGGCGCAGGATGCGCTGGCGGCAAACTACCCGTTCGCGACCGTCGATCCCAATATCGCACGAGTGCCTGTGCCCGATCCGCGACTGGACAGGCTGGCAAAGATCGGCAACAGCGCCGAAATCGTGCCAACGACGCTTGATTTGGTCGATATCGCAGGCCTGGTCCGCGGGGCCAGCCAGGGCGAGGGCCTGGGAAACCAGTTTCTTGGTCATATTCGCTCGGTCGACGCAATTGTCCAGGTCCTCCGTTGTTTTGATGATGGCGATGTGGTGCACGTTGAAGGGGGCATTGATCCTGTTCGCGACTTTGACTTGATTGAAACTGAGCTGCAGTTGGCAGACCTGGAGGTTGTCGAGCGTCGATTGGACAAGACCGGACGCCAGGCAAAAAGCGGTGACAAGGCCCTGGTTGCCGAAGCCGCCCGCCTCGAGCGTCTCCAGACGACACTGTCGGCCGGCAGCAGCTTGCGGCAGGCCGGGATGGACGAGGACACAGCCGCACTGGCCAAGGAACTCGGTCTGATTACAGCGCTGCCTTTGATGCTGGCAGCCAACGTTGGTGAAGACCAGCTGGCGGAACCCGATCCGGTTCCTGCCGGGCTCACGGCATTGGCCGCAGATCTCGGCGTTCAGGTCATGGCCATCAGTGCCAAAGTCGAAGGCGAGCTGGCTGGGTTGGACGAGGACGAACGTGCCGATTTTCTGGAGGCGCTGGGGCTGGCCGACACGGGGCTTGATCGAATGATTCGCGCGGGATATAAGTTGTTGCAGCTAAACACTTATTTTACGGTCGGCGAAAAGGAGGCCCGGGCGTGGACCATTTCTGCCGGCACGTTGGCCCCGGCCGCTGCAGGGGTCATCCACTCTGATTTCGAGCGGGGCTTTATCCGTGCAGAAACGGTATCTTACGATGACTTCGTGGAATTGGGCGGATGGTCGGGAGCCCGTGATGCGGGGAAAGTGCGGTCCGAGGGCAAGGACTACGTTGTTAATGAAGGCGATGTTGTCCTTTTTCGTTTTAACGTCTGATTTTTCTCGTCCTGCAGCGGGGCTGCACGCCCGTCAATAAAAAATTACACCGGCCGCTAAGTCCCCGAAATTCCTTGACTTTTTGCAAACATTTAGCGATAATGCACAACTGATTGGGGTAAGCCCTGGTGGTGTTGGGGAACACAGGAGAGTGGCCAAATTCTGTCCCCTAGGAGGTACCCTGGACCGTTTCCCGATTAAGATCTGCTACTGCGGGCAACTTTCTGTCTGATTGCCCGGCCGAGTATTTTCGATTCTGTGGCCTGGCTGCGTGAATCTTGCAGGTCGAACGCGAAACCCCCAGACATTTGTCGATGAACTCCCTTCTGTCTAGCCTGGCAGCCGAACCATTGACGGATCGGTTGATCAAATGACACGCGTTTTCAAGCGTCACCGCAAACGCTGGACGGGTGCGGTGCGTTTATCGGTGGCGATTGCTGTTACGACCTTGTCCGGCGTCTTTTTGTCGGCTTTGGTTCGCGACTCTGCAGCGGCGCCGATTCTTAGGTCGATTACAATCGACGGTAATTTGACCGATTGGAACGGAATCCCGACCAACCCCGGTCAGTTTTCCACAGATGCAGAAGGCGCGACGGACCCGACAGACCTTGATTACATTGTCAGCGCAACCGGTCGCGACCTCAAGAAGTTCTCGTACACGTGGGACTTGGTTTTCCTGTATCTGTACGTCGAGCGTTACGCCAGCACAAGCAATACGACTGACTGGCTGTTCTATTTCGATTCCGATGGCGATTCGCTGATGGAAACAGGTGAGTTCGTCCTGCGTGTTAAATGGAAAGGGTCGAACCGTTCCACAACCATCGAACGGTGGACCTATGGCGAGTCGGCTGCCGGGGGTGATCCCCTGACGGATGTGACAAACGGCAAGGCCGATGGCTATTCGATGCCGGGTACGGTTGGCAATCAGAAAGATCTGGAAATCCTGACTGGCGGCGCGACCTCGGGTGTCGAAATGGAAACCCGAATTCGATTTTCGGAACTGGGCGTGCCGGCGGGGACGGCGATCAAATTCCATATTTCATCCGCCCAGGGCACAAATCTGCCGTCGCAGATTAACGACAATATGGGTGGGCCTGGCGGCGGTGCCGGTACCTTTCAGTTTGCCGACTTCACGTGGGAGCCCGACCGTACAGTTGTTTCGCCGGACGAAGGCGTCTACGTCAATGCCTATCACACGCTGATCAACGGCGCGAACGACGACGACACTTTTAACTTCAATTATTCGGTTACTGGTGACTTCGCTCCCGGATCGGTGACGTTTTACGCGGATTCCAACACCAACGCCATCTTTGACGGGGCCGACACGATTCTCACGGACACCGACAGTGACGGGTTCGTTGACAGTGGTCTGATCGCGCCCTCTGATGCGCTGAAGGTGTGGGTCCGATACCTGATTCCCACTGGACGAACGGATTTTGATACAGCGTATGTCCAGGTAACGGCTGTATCCAGTTTTGACCCGTCTGTTACTGCAATTGTGATCGACGAGATTCAATATGACTCGGGCTTCAAGGACAACGACGGCGACGGGTTGGATAATGCGCTGGAACAGTCGCTTGGCCTGAACAAAAACGATGCCGACACCGACGACGATGGCATTATCGACGGCCTGGAACTGGATTACGACCAGGACACGGACGGCGACGGTGCGATCAACGCCAATGATCCCGATTCCGACAATGACGGAATTATGGACGGAACAGAGTCCGGCGTGACGGTCCCGGACGCGGATACGGATACCGGGGCGGGCTTCTTTATTGCAGACAGCGATACAGGATCTTTTACCGACCCGTTGTCAAATGACACCGACGGCGACGGCGCGCTGGACGGATGCGAAGATTTCAACATCAACGGCAGGGTTGACGCGGGCGAATCCGATCCCAACAACATCAGCGACTACCTGGCCTGCCTGGATGGTGACGGCGACGGCCTGACCGACGAGCAGGAAGTATTTGCTGGAACCGTGTCGACCGATGCGGATAGCGACGACGACGGAATCCTGGATGGGGCGGAAACCGCCTGGAACGTGGATACCGACGGTGACGGTTTGATTAACGCGCTGGACCCTGACTCAGACAACGACACGCTGTATGACGGTTTGGAGCGCGGCGTTGGCGCCCCGATAACCACAGATACCAACTTGCTGGCCGGAAATTTCTTTGCTGATGCGGATACGACCACGTCAACGTTCATGACGGACAACGATACCGACAATGATGCGCTGACCGATCCAACCGAAGACACCAACGGAAACGGGCGGGTTGATTTTGGCGAAACGGACCCCAATAACCCGGACACGGATTTTGACCTGATTCGCGACGGCGACGAGGGGACGTTTGACACGGATTTCGACCTGACCATCGACGCCCTTGACATCGACAGCGACAACGACGGGATCACGGATGCAACAGAAGCTGGTGATACCAGTCTTTTGACACCGCCAGTTGACACGGACGGGGATGGAATTCCTGATTTCCAGGACCTGGACAGTGACAACGACTCGGTAACCGACACCGAAGACGGGGTTGGCGATGTCGACGGCGACCTGATGCCCAACTGGATGGATCCGGACGATGACAATGACACGATTACGACCTATACGGAAGCTGCAGATTCAGCGGCCATTGGAACCACGGACCCGGACGGAGATGGTATTCCCAGCTGGTTTGACCTGGACTCCGATGGCGACGGCGTAACTGATACGACTGAGGGGACCGGGGACTCTGATGGCGACGGGATTCCCAACTACCTGGATCCGGTGGAAAATGGCCTGGACAGTGACGGGGACGGGCTGACTGACACCGAGGAACTGGCCTACGGATCCGACCCGACGAACGCGGACAGCGACTACGACGGAGTAACGGACTACACGGAAGTAACGGACACGGTTGGCAGTCCAGCGACCAATGACGTCGACAGCGGCGGCGACTTGAACTGGCTGGATGTCGACGCGGA
>JBFJWU010000107.1:0-9725 GCA_041623475.1 bacterium
CCGAGCACCTGATGGTGCGACGGCAACCCGTGGGGTCAAATCCATCTGTCAACCTTGGCTGTGACAATCCGTTTCGAAAATTCACAACCACTATATTTTGGCGGACAGGGTGGGATTTGAACCCACGGTACGCAACGCGCACACTTGATTTCGAGTCAAGCGCCTTCGACCGCTCGGCCACCTGTCCATGGAAGCCACATCTACCGTGAGGTTTCCGTAATCATCCTGGTGGACAGGGTGGGATTTGAACCCACGGAGGTTTGACCCTCACACGCTTTCCAAGCGTGCGCCTTCGGCCGCTCGGCCACCTGTCCAAAATCGCAATATCGTGCGCGCGGACGCGCCCGCAGTCGGGTACGGTGTCGCCAACCCAAGTCGGATATTGTACAGGGAACGGCGACAACTTTCTGTGCGATCACCCGGTTCAGCGGGTCCCCGGGTTCGGTGATTTGCGAGCCGCCGAACGCGCAATTAAATGATTCGTCTCTGCTATTCGTCTTGGCGTTGTCTTCGGAGTTGCTGGCAAAAGATTCTGAACTGGCAGCACCGGTCTTGCCGCACGAGGGGATGTCGCTGGCGGCTCGCGGATTTTGAGCCGATCAAGCTCAAATGGACTACGGATGAGCCTGTCGATTTCCAGGTCGTTCGCAAGGATCGTGGAACGACGACCGTCGTCAAATCAGCTTTTGGTGAAGCCGGATTTGATCAACTCGTTGAAATCAGCGCTGGGGGGATCCACTGCCTGGATTGGCGAGCTCGATCCGAACATCTGGTTGGAATTCATTATCGGCTTCTTCCCGGAAATTCCAGGGTTGAAGAGGTGGACCCAACTGATCCACCGGACCTACAGGATGACCTCGCCCCGTTCAATCGCAACCATATCCTGAAATGCAGCGAGCGGCGTGCGGGGCTGCCATCCGAGATCGTCAAATGTCCTCGTGGACTCAACCCACCATTTCAGGGGGAAAGGCACGGGGATGATGATCCTGGGAGTCCGTCCACCGGCCTGCTTCCACGCGCTCATCAATTCCCAGAATGTATTGCTGGCAGGGGGATTGCAAACGTTGTAGGTCTTGCCGATGGACTTGTCATTTGCCAACATCAGGCACAGTCCGTTCGCAACGTCACCCGCATAGGTCCCGGGGATCCTGGTACCAGCAAACCAGATGGATATCCATTTGGGGGACAGAAATGCTGACATTGCACGAATGAACTTGTCGTCGTTTGCACCAAACGTCAGGTGTGGCCGGGCAATGGTAACGTCCAGGCCAAACTCAGCGGCGCGCCGGTGGCACAGTCGTTCAGCGTTTGCCTTGGAAATGCCATAACACGAAAATCGGCCAGGTTTTGCACTTTCCGGCCAGAGCGGATCGTCTTCAGCATAAACATGGCCACTTTTCCTGGCGTACGCTGCAATCGAAGACACCTGGATCAGTCTGGGTACGGATGCCCTGGCGCACGCGTGCAGGACGTTATCGGTTCCAGTCGTATTTGTATTAATTACGACCATTGGATCGCCTGCACCGGTTGCAACAAGGGCTGCATTATTAATGACAGCGTCACATCCCGAAATCCCGGCAGCAAGGGCATCGCGGTCGGCAAGGTCTGCCTGACGCAATTCTGTGCACAGCTCGCGAAGAGCCGGAACTTTGCCAGGGTTTCGCACGACTCCGATGACTGTCGCGCCGGATTCGCGCAGCGAACGGACAATGTAGCGACCGATGAATCCGGTCGCGCCCGTCACGGCCACTGTTTTTCCTGTCAGTGCCATTATTTGATCCTGACGATCGTTCGGTTTCTGTTAACGAACGATGTTAACAGACAGGAACCCATAATTCAGGGACAAGAATACCGGTCAATCCGTTATGATGATTGGCCAAATGTCATTTGCAGATCTTTATCAAAAGTACGAACGAATAGACGCCGCCGTGTCGACAAATTGTGCCAGTAAGGCTTCGGTTTCGGTCAACGAAGTTTGCGCCGTGGCCCTGTTCAGTACGCGTGTGTTTTGTCCGGGTCCAGAAGGCCCGATAACCCATGCCGGACACAATGTCAGTCACCCCGGCAGGCCGCACGTTGCAGTGTCGGGATTCCCTGCTGAACCGGAACCTATCCCGGGACGGGGGGGCTGCAGGAAGCCTGTCACGGAAGCCTGTGTTGTCGCTGGGCATCGACGACAAATGGGCAGCATTCCGACGCCAGAGGTCGGTGGGTTCCTGTGAGTCAAGCGGAGACCAACAAAACAGGCGTGCTTGCTGCAGAGGTTCGACGGCGGCGAACCTTTGCCATTATCAGCCATCCGGATGCCGGGAAAACAACGCTGACCGAGAAACTGCTGCTGGTATCCGGGATGATCCGGACCGCAGGAATGGTTGGCGGCCGAAAAAGCAGCAAGTCTGCCGCATCGGATTGGATGTCCATGGAGCAGGAACGTGGCATTTCGATTACGGCATCGGCGATGCAGTTTACCTACAGGGATACGGTCATTAATATCCTTGATACGCCCGGCCACCAGGATTTCAGCGAGGATACGTATCGTACCCTGACGGCGGCCGACAGCGTGATCATGGTCCTGGATGCGGCAAAGGGTGTTGAACCCCAGACAATCAAGTTGTTTGAGGCCTGTCGCCTGCGGGGAATTCCGGTATTTACCTTTATTAACAAGATGGACTTGCCGCCAAGGGACTCCCTCGAATTGCTTTCGGATGTCGAAGAGGTCCTGGGGGTGGCCGCCAGTCCGATAAACTGGCCGGTGGGGCAGGGTAAGACCTTCCAAGGCGTCGCCGAGTTGTCCACCGGAGATGTCACGTTGTATACAAAAACCGCCGCCGCGGGTGCGCGGATGCCAGATAAACAGGTTGTCAATATCGATGATATTGGCAGCGTTGAGCGAATCCCTGCGGATGACCGTGAGCAGTTGATCGATGAGTTCGAATTGATGTCGGAAGCCGGCAACCCGTTCGATCCAGGTCGATTTCTTGCCGGTGAGATTACTCCGGTGTACTTCGGCTCCGCGCTGATCAATTTTGGCGTTGAGCCGCTTTTCGATGCATTTGTAAAGCTGGCACCGTTCCCGGGGCCCCGACTGGCAGACAGTGGAGACGACGAAACGATCATTGAGCCGGTGAGCGACCTGTTCAGCGCCCACGTGTTCAAGTTGCAGGCCAACATGGACCCTCGCCATCGCGACTGCGTTGCATTTATGAGGATAAATTCAGGTATCTACGAACGGGATATGGTTGTCAATCATCACCGTCTCAGCCGTCAGGTGAGGCTGTCCCGGCCACACAACCTGGTCGTTGCGGAACGGGAAACACTGGAAACCGCCTTTCCGGGCGATATTATTGGCGTGATGAATCCGGATCTTTTTCAGATCGGGGACACAATATCAACTGGCAAGGATTTCACATTCAAACCGTTGCCGTATTTCCAGCCAGAACATTTTGCGCGCGTCGGTTTGTCCGATACGGGACGCAGGAAAGCCCTGGACAAAGGGATGGAACAGTTAGCCGCCGAAGGCGCAGTACAGGTTCTGTATGATTGGGATGACACGACAGGTGCGCCGATTGTCGGCGTCGTCGGGCGGCTGCAATTCGAGGTCATGACGTACAGATTGAAAGATGAATACAAGGTCCAGGTTCGGCTGGAACCTCTGTCGTATAGTTGCAGCGCCTGGTTGATCGGGGATGTCGCAGGATTCATTAAGCCGTTGAATGCACGTATCGTACGCGATCGCAAGGATCGCCCCATGGTTCTGTTTACGAACCAGTGGGAGAAGGAACACGCTGTCCGGGAAAACCCTGAACACCAGCTTGTCGATTACGCTTAGGCCTTTCAAACGGAAACTGGCCGGGTTATAATCTGCGGGTCATGAGCGACGATGTTTCCAAAGAACTGGCCGGCCTGGTCAAGGACTTTTTCAGCAAGGTCGAAAAGATCCGGCAGGGCAAGAAACTGTTTGATGAGGGACACGAGAACCTCGTTCAGTTTGAAAAGGATGCGCGTGCCTGCCTGAAGGCGTTGGCGGCGCACGAGGAGATTGCCGTTCGTGTGTCGGCATTCGATTTTTTCGTCGGCGAATACAGCGTGTATCACAATGATGATCCGCAGGAAAGCCTGGCATACAAATTCCATCAGGACGGTGTCAAGCAGATCAGATTTACGTCTGAATTGGAGGAGTCTGACGCCGAGCGGTTTGTGGAGGTCTGCATCGCGGATTTTGAGTCCCCCGACTATGCGGGTTTTGATACGGTCAGTCTGATGTGGGAATTCGACTTTTCCGGAATTTCCTATGTTGCAGTAGAAACCTTCTCAACCGGTGGTGGTGGCAGCGACGATGAAGATGATGGCGGCGAAGAAGGCGGCGAAGCCGCCGCAATGACCGAAGCGTCAGTTGTGTCGCAGCTTGATGGATTTGTCGGCAGTATCCTGGGAGCGGCGCTGGGCGAGGGGGGTGATGCCAGCGACAATGCAACCGTCAATATCCGGATCAGTGCCGAAGATCTGGAACTGTTGTCCGAGCAACGACAACAGCAAATGGCCGAAATTGCGACCGAAGATGTCAGTGGCTATGGGGACGCGGGCTACGATGGCATTCCTGCATCCGTGTTGCAGGAAATCCGCCTGAAATTAGATAAAGAGGAAAAAGGGCTGGTTCGGCGGCACATGGAAATGCTGGTTGAGCTGATGGTTACAACACCCGACATGGAGTTGTTCAACGACTTTGCAATGCGCCTGGGAAGCGTCTTGCTGGATGCCTTGAATGTAGGTCCTGGCGGTCTGGCCGCTGTTGCCCGCGTTGTCGCACAGTCGATGACAATGGACAACAAATTGCTGCGAATTAAACTGGCTGACATCCTGCCTGTGATGCTACGTGACCCGCGTGTCCTGCGCGTTGTGCGACTTGCCGCATCCAGGCCGACAAAAGAGTCCGGAAAAGCCGTCGCTGAGTTGTTGCGCATCCTTGGACCCATTGCGGCGCCGGGACTGGTCGTCGAATTGTCAGAGATCAATGACACGAAGATGAGGTCAAATTGGCTGGCTCATCTGCTGCGGATGCCGGAATTCGACTTGTCGTCTGCCAGGCAAAACATCTGTGCCTTGCGCGATGATACCGCGATTGAGGTTATCAAGACGTTGGCGAGCAAGGAATCGCTGCGCGGCGAACTGGCCATCATCGGGTTTTGCAGCCACGGCGGAGCATCGGTTCGACGTGCCGCCCTGGAAGCCATCGCGAAATCGAGCCTTCCCGAAGCATGCGAAGCCCGTCGACTGTTACTGGATGATCCGGACCGGGACGTTCGGATGCGTGCTTTGCGTTATGTCCAGCATAGTCGTGACCAGGAAGCTGTTCCCTGGTTTGAAAAAAAGCTTGGCGACGATCAGGTTGTCATCAGCCAACCTGACGATGCAAAACGTTGGGTCATCGCCTACGCTGCGATCCTTCGGTCCCGGGCCGTTCCTTTTATTCGGTCGATGGCTGATCAGGAAACCGGATTTCGAAAAAGCAAATCTGCGGAAGCGTTTCAAATGCTGGCCATAGAAGGTCTGGAGATCATCCTGCACAAGTCGGCCATCCAGGAACTTACCGAACTGGCCGGAAAAAAAGCAGCGTCCAGGCGAGTCAAAAAACGTGCAGGCGAAGCAATCGAAAACATCAAATCCCGAATCCAGGAGCAACTGCGGGCCAGGGGGGCGGCAAATGGTTGACGATTCCGGCAATAACGAGCCTGAACCCGTTGATTACATGCGACAGGCTCCGGCAGAGTCTGCGGTCCGCGAAAAGACAGAGGAAGAGTTGCGCAATGATGCCGACCTGGAATTGTTGTCAAGCATACTTTTGTTGCTAAGGACGACCCAGGCGCATAGCCTTAATAACGATGCCCTGCTGCCGCCGATCCGGCGGCTGACTGAATTCCTGGGCGGGTATCTGCAGGAGCATGGTCCTGCTGTTTCTGTTGCATTTACCGAAGAGAACACGTTTGTGAACAAGCGCCTTCTGCGGGTTGACGCATCCCACTACGAAAGCATGTACCAGGTCCGGCAGTATTTTATGGACCGTAATGTCGGGGAGGTCGAAATTTCAGCGGTTCCCCCGGAATCGGACCTGCGCAACTTCCTCGCCCAGTTTAAGTCCAGCTTGACCGAGAAAGTTGCGTTGGATGGATTGATTGTCGGTCCGATTCGGTTGCACGCGATCAAGGAATTGAAAGAGACGTCCGGGGGCGGGGAAAGCGGATTGTCACTCGATGCCAGAAAAAATGTACTGCGTGTTTACGCAAAAACACTGGTTTTTATGGAAGATTTCTTCAAGAAAGCGGCAGATGGAAAGGTGACATCGGTCGCAAAATTGCGGCGCGCGGTGCAGGAATTGATTGATATCAGCAAGGATACGGAACACCTCTTCCTTGGATTGGTCCAGCTCAAGGAATACCGCGAACACCTGTACAACCATTGTGTTAATGTGGCGATCCTCAGCCTGATGCTGGGGAAAATGATCGATCTGTCCAAGAAGCAGATGATCGAACTCGGGTTGTGTGCGCTGATGCACGACATTGGCAAGGCACAACTGCCAACGGACCTGCAGATGGAAACGCGTGAATTGACGGACCAGGACAAATCGCGGCTGGAGGAGGTCCCTTGGAGAACCGTTGCGCTGACGTTGAAGAAATCCGAGGTCAACCAGTCAACGCTCAGGCGGGCACTTGTCGGGTTCGAGCACGCAACTGAAATGCGGGCCCGGGATCGTGTTTTCGGGACTCCAAGTCTGCTGTTTTCACGTATTGTTGCGATTGTAAATGAGTTTGACGAGTTGACTACCAGGACGACGGCGCGGAAGGCCTACACGCCGGATGTGGCGCTTCGCGTGATGCAGCAGGACAAGTCGGGCCGGTTTGATGCGGACCTGATATCGGCGTTTATCGGCCTGGTCGGTGTTTATCCGATTGGCAGCACTGTGTGGCTGGACGGCGGGCAGATCGCAGTTGTGTTTAATGTTCATCGTGAACCTGGCAAGTTTCTGACGCCGATCGTGCGTATCCTGAGCGACAGGAGCGGACAACTGACGGCTGGGACGGTCGTAGACCTGGCTGAAAACTCGGCCGCTGGTCAGTCCCCCGGCCGCGTCGTTGGTGCGGTTGACTTGGATGAATTGCCCGAGCCGCCGGGCATTCGAATTCCGCAGGTTTTCTTTTCCTGATGTGTTGAAAGATCAGGATTCAGGACGTCTCGGGGGGTAACTGAGGTTTAAGTACGCTGATCATTGCCAAGCCCTCCTTCCAGCGAATTTCTGACGCAAGTGTCTCGGCCCGGTTCAACTGGTCCCGGGCTGCCTGGCCGTGCCCGGCGGCCGCAGAAAATGTTGCCAGATTGTAATATTGCCTGGCCGCCATGTAAAGGTCACCGACCTGTTCGGCAATTTCCAGCGCCCGCCGAGCATACTGGACCGCTTTGCCCGTAACGTTCTGAGTGGCATAAAGTCCAGCAATATTTGCATAGGCGCGGGCTTCCTCGACTCGGTTGTCACGAGCCCGCGCCACTTTCAGAGCCTGGTTAAAACGGGCCGAGGCTTCTTCCAAGTTGCCCATTTTCAACGCGGCGACACCCAGTCGATTAAGTGCTTGGATGCGCATAGACAGGAAACTTCGGTCATCCGGTCCTTTGATACTGGTCAGGGCCTGCTTCAGGGTTTGGTATGCGGCTCCGGCATCTCCCTTGGCTTCGACGACAGCGGCGGTTTCCAACGCCAGTCGCAATTGCTGATGAGGCGTGCCGCTCATTGTTACAGACGCGGCAAGGCGCAGTTGTTGTTCGGCCTCTCCGTAATCTCCTGTTTCCCGCAGAAGCGTACCCAGCTCCAGTCGGGCTCCTGTTTCGACTGCAGGTATGCCAGCCGCGGATCCGATTTCAATCGCTCGTTCCAGGGATGCTCGCGCCTGATCCGGGTCGCCAGCGAGCCGAGCTGCGCGTCCCAGTACCAATTCGGCATCTGCCATTCGTTGCCTGTGTTCGTCTTCAGGGAAAGCTGTTTCACCTTCGTCGGATTTCAAAAGATCAACCCTGGCGGCTGCATAATTGAAAGCGCTGTTCAGGGCCGATTCCTCCTCAAATGCCAAGACCGCTCGGGCCAGGTATTCATCTGCCCGGTCGATATTCGCGCTGCGCGCATAATGGTCGGCGATGCGGGCAACAGCCTTTGCCGATGCCGGTGAGTCAATGGCCAAAAGGGAAGCAATCTGGCCGTGCCAGGCCCGCCGGGTGTCCTTGAGAATGCGTTCGTATGCCGTTTCCAGCAATAGCGGATGGTTAAATCCGTAACTGGCCCGTTCCTCGTAGGGCAGTTCGCGAAGGATCCCTTCACGAACAAGCTGTTCAATTAATCCCTGGGAGCCAGACCGTCCGGACAACTGCCGCAGGATTTCTGCGTCTACGACTGGGCCGATGGTCGCCGCCATCTGAACAATTTCGCGTTTCTCGGGGGGCAGGGCATCGATTCGGTTGGCCATCAAAGCATTCAAGTTGTCCGGCAGGTCAGTGTCTTCAATATTGGCGTCGACTCGCCATTGGTTGCCCTTAAGGAAGATTTTCCCGGACCGCTTTAATCCCTCGATTAATTGCTCTATATACAGCGGGTTCCCTTTACCCCGTTTCTGCAGGAACTCAATCAGGTTGTCCGGCACCTGATCGCGTTCCAACAGGTGCCCTGCCAGTTGCGAAACTAGTGCACCAGGCAACGGCGCTACGTTCAACGAATGGTAAAAATCAATGGAGCGCGCTTCCTGATCGCTGCGAAAAGCTGCAATTACGAGTATTGGGGTGTTGTGCTGCATGCGATAGACACGTGATAGCACCTCAAAAGTTGCCGGGTCACCAAAATGCAAGTCGTCCAGCAGTAATAGCAACGGTTGCCGCGATGACGCTGCGACAAAGCAGGAACAGACTGCGTCCGTGATCGCCAGTTTCCGAGACATTGGATCCAGGTCGGTGGTTAATTCGGTATTGCATTCAACTCCGCAAAGCTGTGCCAGAATCTGTTCCTGCCGGGATGCGATTCCAGGCGCGAACACCTGGATCTTCTTGCGGGCCGCCCGTTCATCATCTGCCTCCCGGATCTTGCACAGGCGACGAATCAGTCCCGCGAGAATCCCGAAATCTACATTTTGCTGGAGTTCGTGGCCGGTTCCTGACGCGACCTGGAAGCGGTATTGTCCTGAAAGCCTTGCGGCTTCGGGCAGCAGGCTACTCTTGCCGATTCCGGACTCGCCGTGCAACAGAATAGATGACCCTTTGTTGTGGGATGCCTCCTGTAAAAAACTATTAAACTGCTGCAAAAGTTCGTCTCTGCCCAGCAGCGCAATTTCCGAACGTTGCCGTAATTCGACTTGGTCTACATCCGACCTGATCCGCAAAGGGGAAAAATTTGCAACCGGCTTTGATTTGCCCTTGACAGTGATCGGCTCATGAGTCAGAAATTCAATTATGTTTTCGCAGGCATCCCTGATTGACTGACTGACCAGGATTTGCCCCCGGTCCGCTGCGCTCTCCAGCCGTTGCGCAAGGTTAACGGTGTCCCCCATAACCGTGAACTGCCGAAACCTGCTGCTGCCGACTGTAGCGGCAACTGCGACACCCATATTGATCCCGGTGCTCAACCCTAAAGGCGTTTCCAGTTTCGAATTGTAGCGCTCCAGCGCCTCGAGCATCGATACCGCACAGCGGACTGCGAG
>JBFJWU010000108.1:0-9634 GCA_041623475.1 bacterium
GGCAGCTTGCGGCCGAACTGGAAAAACGAGTGCGGGGCGATCAGGACCACATACAGGGTGTCCAAATGACCAGAATCGCAATTGTCGGTGCCGGTCCCAGCGGGACGGTATTCTGCCTGGGACTGCTGGCTGCCGGTGTCGCGGCAGATGATATTGTCCTGCTGGATGCCGCAGAATTCCCGCGACAGAAACTCTGCGGTGGCGGGGTAACGTGGCGGGGCACCGAAACTCTGGCAAAACTGCTGCCGGACCTGCAACCGGGGGCGAGGACAAACGGCCTGGAGTTCCAGGCTGGCCAGCATCACCTGCAGATTCGTGAGCCGGGTCCCCAGTGGCTTTTTGATCGCGCTGAACTGGATTCATCGCTGTTGGCTCGCTGCCGCGCGGCCGGTGTGACGATTCGTGAACAATTTCGGGTCAGCAGCTTGACTGCGACGCCCGGCGGGTGGTCGATTGAATCAGGATCCGGCTCCGAGAACGCTACCTGGGTCGTCGGCTGCGACGGTGCAACCGGGGTGGTTCGGCGTCTGGCGGGGCTTCCCAGCGGCCGGATTGGTCGCCTGGTCGAAGGCATCTTTACCGCCGGTCACCGCGATCTTGCAGCGGATCGACTTTATTTCTCATTCGATGCCATCGGTGCAGGGATCCCCGGCTACGGTTGGATTTTCCCGTACCCGAAACCCGGTGCCGAGGGGCTCTGGAAGATCGGTGTGATGGATGGTCGCGGTGTTGTGCCCGGTCAGCAGCTGCGTGACTGGACCCGGCAGTACGCCGAACTAAACGGCTTTGTGCCGGCCGAGGATCGCCTGGCAGGCTGGCCTGAGCACTATTTTTGCCGGCGGACGCGTTCGTCCACACGGCGATTGCTGCTGGTCGGCGAAGCCAATGGCATTGATCCGTTGCTGGGTGAAGGCATTACGCCGGCCATCCATCACAGCCTGTACGCGGCACGACGGCTCCGACAGGCCCTGGACCGCGGCCAGGATCGTGTTCAGGGATTCGAGACCGGATTCTTACGGACAACCGAAGGGTGGAACCTTTATTTTCTGCAGGTCCTGGCAGATTTCCTGTACGGTCCCAATCCCGGACGCTGGCTGAATATGCTGTTTACGACGCCCAGCCTGGATCGACTGGCCCGGTCTGGAGCCGTTGCCTACGGTCGATTTTCCAGCCACGCAATACGCCTGACCAGTGTCCTGGCGGGAGAGGCCTTCAAACGATTGGGATTGCCCAGACCCGATTGGGACCCGGGCGAACCGGCGCCCCATGGGGCTATCGAACCGTCAATAACTCCTGGTTGACAGTTGGGTCAAGGATTCGCACGGTCCCGGCCTTGCGATCGATGCCGATGACGCGCTTTTCGGCCGACCGTTGCCAGTTGCTGAACATAATGGTCGTTGAGAAACCGGTCGCGCCATTTACCGTTTCAAAACTATAGATGTCGCCTGGGTCAGCGGGGTCGCTGCCGACCGAAATTGTAAACTCCAGCCCGGGAGATTCGAAACGGGCCCCGGGCAACACCGTACCCACAAACCCGCCGCGAACCGACTGAACGGTCCATCGCCCGACGGGGACGAGATCACCGGCGGTATTCGTGGGCAAGACCGGTGACCACGCCAGCGGCGCGATGGATGTGACCTGGTACGTGGCTTCGTCGGCAACCAGGCGATCACCGGTCGTGATCCGGTTTCCGAAGGGCAGGTCTGCCAGGGTTGTGCCCGACGTCACGGACAGATCTGTCCACGCATCGGGAACGCCAGCGAACTTGACCGTCCACGAATCATTCAACGTCCAACCCGGGCAGTCACTGCGGTCGCGGCGGACGACGGCAAGCGATGCATTGGACAGTCGCCCTTCGTCGACGAACGCCAATCCGTCAACGCGACTGCCGCTGTCGTTGTTGTCTATCTGGCAGAGAATGCCGGGCGTTGCACTGCCGACGACGCGCGAAAGCACCCCGTTTGTGCCCGACACCCACAAAATGTTGGGGTCGATCGGATCGTATTTCAGCCTGGCTGGCGATGCCTCAAGCGGAATCCGGTAGCGGGTTCCGGGCCCGGTTACCGTTATGGCTGCGGTAACCAGCTGTCCCGATTGCACCCACGCCAGGTTGGGGGACGACCAGGCCAGCAGGCGGCCCGCGCCGGTTACCGGTACCGACCAGGTATTTGTCCCGGAAACGGGGTCCCACCAGCCCAGCACGTTGTCGGTGGACAACCAGGGGAAGCCTGCCGCTGTCACCTGTCCCGGAAAAACTGCATCAGATGCGGGCAAAGCCCACTGGCCGCGAACGCTGGTTGCGCTGGTACCACTGACAAAGGCCGGAAACCCATCGATGACGATAACCGTCGATGCCGTGGGCCGGGTGACCCAGCCAATTCCGGCGCCGGATACCGGGTCGACCACATTTGTTACCAGGCCACCGCCTTCGGCTGGAACGGCAATGACCACGGATTCACTGACGCGCCACCCCTGCGCCGCGGCATTGGGCCAGCCGCCAGGCGGTGGTTCAATGGGGGTTGTCGCCGCAAGGGCACCAAAGGTCGTGACCGGTACCAGTGCAGACTGGCCCCCATCAATCACCAGGACTTCGTCGTAGGCCGGCGGTCCAGCTTCTTCGACCAGGCCGGAAATCGATGTGAACACCAGGTCGGCAGCAGGGGGTGTATCTGAGCACCCGGCCGCCACGGCGACAAACAGGAACGAAAGAATCGTAATGGCCCGTTGGTTCACGGCGCCGACACAGTTGTCACGAGATTTTCAGCAAAGTCACTGACCCAGGCCATTCCTGCGCCGGCTGCCAGGCCAATTGGTCGGTCCAGCCCACTGCGAACCAGTGTCCAGTCGTTGTCCCGAACATAGACATCGCCGCTGCCGTCCGTGGCCCAGATGCGTCCGTCCGGCCCGGCACTCAGGCCCTCGGGCCGAAAGCCTACCTCGCTGGCATCGACGATCTCGCCGCTGCCGGCATCGATACGGGCAACCAGGGCTTTGCTGTAGTCGGAAATCCAGACCTGGCCTCCGGTAACGGCCAGGCCTCGTGTGCTGTAGTTGGTACCAACCCCGAGCGGAAAGACAGGGCTGGTCTGATCCAGCTGGTCGGCACTGACATATTGCAGATTTGACCCGCCGTCAAAGCCGAGCCAGATGCGCCGATTGGCGGAATCCCAGCCTCCGGCACCCAGTCGGGTCAACGAGGTCTGCAGTGCGGCTTCCAGATCACCGGATTCGCTGAACCAGCGAATTTCCGGACGGCCGTCGAGCGGCAGCCACGCTCCGATTCGTCGCTTGCCGGCAACAACGAGCAGGTCCGACAGGCTTTCCTCGATCAGAAACCTGACTTCAAGGGTGCCTGGATCCAGGGCGGCGATATTGCCGTAACGTCGGCCGGCAACCCAGAGGACATCGTCGGTCAGGACCAGTGAACTGAAGTTTGCTTCAAATCCCTGCCGGACCGGAATCATGGCCGGATCGCGAACCTCGGCACCCGTGGGGTCGTGGACGGTCAAAAAGCCGCCGCAGAAAGATTCGTCCTGGTCACCGTGGGCGACGACCGCGTTGCCATCCGGCAGGACGGCAATGGCAGCCGGCCGTGCGCGATCACCGCGAGCGGGAATGTTACAGTCAGGAGTAAAATTTGCCTGGCCACACGCTGTGCAGACAGCCGCGACGGCGAAGAGGATCCGTCCGGGGGTGCTCAAGCCTCTTTGTCCATTTGCTTGTGGATCCACCACTGCTGCCCGATGGTGACGACGTTATTTGTCAGCCAGTAGAGAACGAGGCCGCTGGGAAATCCGTAGAACATAAAGGTGAACAGGATCGGCATCATCATGAAAATCTTCTGCTGTGCCGGGTCAACCGTCGTCGGCGTCATCTTCTGCTGCAGGAACATGGTTCCACCCATGACCAGCGGCAGGATCCGAATCGGCAGGTCAAACCCCGCGACGGCGAAGACAGCAAGTGTATCTGGTGCCGCCAGGTCCGTTACCCAGAACAGAAACGGCGCCTGCCGCAGTTCAATGCTGACCAGCAGTGCGTAATACAGGGCCAGGAAAATCGGCAACTGCAGCAACATGGGCAGGCAACCACCGAGCGGATTGACCCCTTCGGATCTGTACAGGTTCAGCATCTCCTGGTTCAGCCGCTGCGGGTCCTTTTTGTATTTCTTCTGAAGTTCATCGATCTTGGGCTTCATCTTCTGCATACCCTGCATGGACCGATAGCTTTTGCGGGTCAGCGGATAGAGCGCGACCTTGATCATGATGGTCAGCAGGATAATTGCCCAGCCGTAGTTACCTGTAACCCCTTCGAGCACGTGCATCAGGGACAGAAGCGGGCGACCCAGGAATGCGGTCCAGCCAAAGTCAATGGAATCCTGCAGGCCCTGGCCGATGCGGCGCAACATCACCAGTTCTTTTGGGCCACCGAATATTTCGACCTGGACTCGTTCGGCATCCGCCTGAGGCTGGATGGTGACATCCATCATCCCCAGCCCGGTGTCGGCATCCGGGTCGGGGCGCTCGGTGCGGATCTGGACACGCGCAGAATGGGGGGCCAGCAGCAAGGCACGCTCAAAATATTTCTTGTCCCAGCTGATCCATTCAAATTTGCCATCCCACTGGTACTCACGTTCCAGGTCGTCGTGGCTGATCGATTCCATTTCGCCTGCACGCCGAAAGCGCAGGCCGGTGAACACATAAAGTGACGGATCGGGCGCGAGGAACTCGCTGGCGGTCAGGACAGGCTTGTGTTTGCCAAACTGGCCACCGTCTGGCGGCAGGAATGTAAACTCGACCCGGCTGTCCGGTTTTTGCCGCAACTGGACCCGATAGGCGCCGTCGGGCTGGTTCCAGATCGCCGACACTGTTCCACCCGAAGCCCCCAGGCTTTGGATGTCGTCCGGTTCGCCCAAGCCATCAAAGCCGAACCGGACACAGGGCTGTGGGCGTTTGGCGCACAGGTCAACGTGGTCGCCGGTCCCTTCAAGGTCCAGATTGTAATCTTGCAGGGTCCACCGCGTGATCCGATTGCCCTCGATCGTTAACGCCAGTTCCTCGCCGTTAAACGATACCGGCTGCCAGTCCCGCAGTTGGTTTTCTTCTGCCTGCGGTTGTTCGGCTGCCTGCTCTGACGCCGCGACGCGGGTCGGGTCGCTGTCATCCGGCAGGCGGTCGGCGCTGCCCACCGCGGCAGGTTCCGGGGCCAGGTCCGGCCCTGCGGGCTCTGTGGCCTGTTGCTGCGGCGGCGGTTGCTGGGGCATAAACAGTGCCTGGTATCCGAACAGGATCACCATGCTCAGGGCAAATGCCAGCAACCATCGTTGTTCTTCACGCATGGGCTTGTTCGCTTTCGCAGCAACTGCGGTTATCGGGAACGGGGTCCCAGCCAGTGCCACCCAATGGATGGCAGCGGGCGATTCGTCGTAGCGCCAGCCACGTGCCGCGCCAGGGGCCCCAGGTCTGGATCGCCTGTTCCGCGTACTGGGAGCAGGTTGGCGTAAACCGGCAGCGGGGTGGCAACGCCGGGCTGATTACCGCACGGTAGATCCGGATCAAGGTCAGCAGCAGCGAACGCATCATACCTGCACTTCTCCAAGCTCCGTCATGAAACTGTCCAGGTCACGTTCGACGGCCGCGAAACTGTCGGGCAGGCAATCAAACCGGGGGCTGACCAACAAATCGATTGCGGGCAGGCGATCCAGTCGCAGCCGAAACGCCTCGCGGATCCAGCGGCGAATCCGGTTGCGCGTCGGCGCATTGCCGACCTGCCTGGGTACGGCCATGCCCAGGCGAGCGACCCCGGCTGGACTGTTGGCAACCTTAATGCGCAATGAAGAATAGATGTGCATCCGACCTACTTTGCGTACACGGATAAAATCGGCACGCGACCGCAGCGAGGCGGATCCTGGAAGCGTGTGCCTGTTCGGCTTACTTGCGATACGCGGTGGGCGCCAGCAGCGAACGGCCCTTGCGGCGCCGGGCTGAGAGAATGCGTTTGCCGGCGCTGGTCGCGTTGCGTTTGCGAAAACCGTGTTTACGCAGGCGTTTGCGATTGTGTGGTTGGAACGTGCGTTTCATCGCTGCAGTACTCCATCAGGTTCCGAACCGGGTCGCAGTCGCACCAACCGCTGCGCGGGTGCGCGATCTTTAAACCCGTAAAATCTGGTGAAAAAGTCGAAACAAAAATTTTACCACCGAAATCAGCCTGTTCGCAAACATTTTCAAGGTTTGGAATGCAGCGCGTCAAAAACATTGACACAGCCACCCCCGATTGATTACAATAATTGAGTCTTCAGCCTCCTGAGGTGGGTGGCGCGAGGCGGGAACACTTTTCACCGGACATTCATAGATTATGTTGAAGATGGAACACCCTTCCATTACTGACCCGGCGTTTCTTGTCCTTGATCGGGAACGTCAAAACGAAATACTGTCGGACCTGGTCCGCAACAAAGAGATCCTGGACGTGCTGTGCACGTCGTTGCAGGCCTTTCCCTGGAATCCGGAAGAACCGCGATACCAGGACCTGTGGCTGGGGTTGAGCGCGCTGGTCCTGTTTGAAAACCGGATCGACAGCAAATTGTTGCTGCCGCACCTGCGGGTCTTTCTGACCCAGATCGACCGTTATCGCAGCGACGTACCGGAACCGGACGCCGACGATATCGAACCGGTCGAGGATGTCTGGGGCGGTCTGGGGTTGGATGACGTCACACCTGATACCGTCGGCAAATACTTTCCCGACTTGTACGAACAGATCATCCTCCAGGCGGGCCCTCGTGACTGGGAGCGAGCCATCGGGTTTGTCCAGGCGGTCGGCCGGATGAGCAAACTTCTGAATTCGGAATGGCAATACAAGCTGGCCAGCATTGCTGCCTCAATTGTCCTCAGCAGCCGACCCAATCGGAAGGCGATGGACATGTGGCGGGATATCTGGAACCGGACCAGTTACCACGCGTCAGATTTGTTCTATCACGACAGCCGGCTGCGCCGGGCCTTGCTGGACGAGAATGTTGATCATGCCTATCGCCTGATGACGGTACTGGCCAAGGCGGGGCACAAATCGTCGGACCTGGTTGCGGGCGTGATTCGCGCGGGGTACGACGTGGACTTTCAGGACGAGCGAGCGTCGCTGGGCCTGTTTGTCGGTGCCAGCGGATTACTGGAAGCGTCGCCGCTGATCTCGCCGGATCTGTTTCGCCTGGGTGTGGCCAAGTTGATCTGGGATTTTTCCCACGAAAACAAGCGGACGCACGAACGTATCTTCTATGACGAAATCAGCCTGATCAAGAGCCGCGAGATCCTGATTGACTTTCGCAAAGCGCTGCTGCGCAGTGACTTTATCCAGTCGTGGGGTTTTGCCGAGTACGCGTTTGTGCACGGGTTTGAACCACTGGAACTGTTCGACGAGTTGTCACGGTTGAGCCCCAGTTTCTATGAAGGTGGCGAAGGCCTGATGTGGGCGTGGAAACACCTGGCCGCGGTCGAATCCCTGCTGAAGCTGCTGCCCGAAGATTTTGGCATTTACGTCATGGCGCATACGGTGCGCCTGCTGGCGCGGACGCCCAAGGACGCGGAACTGCTGGATCCATTCCCGGACGAGGAACAGTAGAAGGCACCCCACCCGGGTGGAAACAGCTGCGCTGTTGCGGACGTGATGTCCATAAGTACCCGGTCAGCGGCAATGTGCAATCGGTCAAATGTTAATAGGCTTATGACCCATATACGAGGAACATCACGCCGCAACCCTGCGGGCAACGTCTGGTTTCCCGTCTGGGCACGCCAATCCCTCCTCGCCATAGCTACGGCTATGACTCGTCATGCTTGACGCACCAGATCGGAAAACCGACCGCTGCATCGCACCCGTTTCCACCCGGGCGGGGTGCCAGCGGCATACCTCGCGGCTGGCAGGGCAATGACTGAACCTGTCAATTCTGAATCTGGTAGCTGGCCGGATTACGCGTGTCCACCGGACCGGTCGCAGGGCCGGGTACATCCGGAACCAACCCACGTCTATCGCAATCCATACCAGCGGGACCGGGACCGGATCCTTCACTGTGCGGCATTCCGGCGGTTGGAAAGCAAGACCCAGGTTTTTGCCTATCACGAAAGTGATTATGTCCGGACGCGGTTGACCCACACACTGGAGGTTGCCCAGATTTCCCGTTCGATCGCCCGGGCGCTGGGGTTGTACGAGGACCTGTCCGAGGCGATTGCACTGAGCCACGACATCGGCCATCCGCCATTTGGGCATGCCGGCGAGCGGGCGCTGGACAAAAAGGCGGAATCAGCCGGCGGTTTCAACCACAATATCCAGGGTCTTCGGATCGTGGATTATCTGGAGCAACGTTACGGTGATTTTCCGGGGCTCAACCTGAGTTTTGAGGTCCGCGAGGCATTTGCCAAACACGGCAGCGGTCGCGACGCGATGCCGGACGAGTTTGCTGCTACGGGGCCGCAGCCGACTCTGGAAGCGCAGATCGTTGATCTGGTCGACGAATTGACCTATACCAGTCACGATATCGATGATGGTATTACCCATCGGCGACTGAAGTTTCGTGACCTGGAGGGGCTGGAGCTCTGGGACCGTCCGTACAACGAGGTCCGTAAACGATTTCCCGACGCGGGCAAAAGCATCTGGCGGCACGAAACCGTGCGGCGGATTGTCAATTACCTGGTGACCGACCTGCTGGAGACCACTCGCCAGCGCATCGATGACACACCCGGCCTGGACCTGGACCAGGTGCGCGATCAGCGCCAGCCGGTTGCGTCGTTCAGCGATGATTGCCAGGCGTTGCTGGATCCCGTAAAAGCATTCCTGATCGAAAACCTGTACCGGGACTACCGTGTCGTCCAGATGAACGAGAAAGCCAATCGTGTGGTTTCGACCCTGTACGACATTTTTGTCAGCGAGCCGTCGCAGCTGCCGCCACGATTTCTGGAGCGGGCCGACAAATGGGGCGTTGAGCGGTCCGTCGTTGACTACATCGGTGGAATGACCGACAAGTTTGCGCTGGAATCATACGCGCGCCTCATTGGGGCGGATTCACTTTTCTAACTGATTGACATCCAGGATCAGTTCGCGAAACCAGGTACTGCCAGGGTCGCCGTCGTAATAGCTGTGCCAGTACAGGTTAAGTTCCAGTGTCGGGATCTGTACGGGCGGCTCGATGATTGTCAGTGGCAGCAGGCTGCGAAAATGGTCGGCATAGAATCGCGGCAACACCAGCGCCATTCGTGATTCGGCGACAACCTGGCAGGCTGTGTGGTAGTGCTGGCAGCGCAAGGCGACGCGGCGGGACAGGCCGGCCTGATGCAGCCATGTGTCTTCGACGCTCGGACCGCGGCTGCGCCCGGACACGACAACATGGTCCAATGCCAACCAGTCGTCGGTACTCAGTTCGGCTGCCGGGTTACAAACCGTTTGGCTGACGGCGATGCACATGTCAACACCCAAAAGTCGATGGAAGCGGATGTCTGCCGACACTCGGCGCGGCACATCGACGCAGACATCCAATTTGCCGGTCGACAGGTCCCGGTCCAGGGTCCGGCGATCGATGGCGCTGCTGACAATGGTGGCCTGAGGCGCCGCCGCCTGGACGCGGCCCGTCAAATACCGCAACAACGGAAATTCAAATGAC
>JBFJWU010000109.1:0-9579 GCA_041623475.1 bacterium
ACATCATCGGCAAAGCACACGCTGCGGACAGGAATCGGTGACAATTCGACCTGGTCTACGTGATTGATTACCAGGCAGTACCGATCGCCCGATCGATTGACATAGACCATCTGGTTGCCGCGTACGTGAGGTTCAAATACGCCCCCGGTGCGCGTCAATTGGTACCGGAATTTATCTGACGGATCATAGCGATGGATATTCGACTTACGTACGGTATTCTCGCCGAAATTCTGCTCTTCAAAATAGATTCGGCCGTCGTTGCCGATTGACAGGCTGCTTCCCCCGTAGCGGTCGATGACTTTGTTCGCCCGACCATTGTCAATGTGGACAATTTGTTTTGGGCCCTTTCCATTTGAGACCGACGCAAACAGGTTGCCCGACGGTGACAATTCGAGGTCAGACAGGTCGAGAAACGGTCCGGCAATCGGTGTCCCAACTGCTGCAGATGTCGCTTGCTGGTCGAACAGCCGGGCCTCTCGTTCTTCAAAGGCAACCCAACTGTTCCAGTCACGTGCCGGTCGACGGCCCATAGCAATGCGATAGGGAGCAGCGTAAAAGAAAGGGAACAGGCCGGTGGCGTTCCAATGGTAAAAGTCGACAAGGTCCAACTCAAGTTGCTGCTGCATAAATCGGTGGAAGGCTCCACCGTAAATGTACTGTGCCGCACCGCCCGGAAAATCACGCCGCAGACTGGTCGATTCGCCCAGGCTGGTCAATGCGCCATCGCGAGCAACATTGCGGACCAGGCTGCGCGCCAGGTTGCCGTTGGCCCGCCCGCGGTCGTGATAGACGTTGCTTTCGACCCAGACCGCAAATCCCTCTTTGAAAACGCCAGGCAGCAGCGCGTTTGAAAAACCAATGCCTAACGGGTAAGTCGTTCGGTCGGTTGAGATCGCCTGGACAAAGTTGCGCCCGAAAACTTTGCGGAAAATCGTCCCGGGCATCCGATGCATATCAAGATGGAAAATATGTGCCAGTTCGTGAACAAACAGGAATTGCAGCCAATGTCCATATTGCAGAAGTTGGGATGGCTGCCGTGGTGCCATCGTGTAGATCCTGACGTGGTTTCTGGGGTAGGGCGTTGCGCTTCCATTGGTTATGTCATTGTCTGAAATGACCACAACGTGAATTCGGCTGGTTGGTTCGAAGCGAGAGATCCCAACCATTTTCCGGAACGCTGGTTCGGCGAATGCCGCCAGTTCGTAGGCATCGGCGCGGCTTCGCAACGTGAAATGAAACGTAAAGTGTTCAGTATCGAACGACCGCCAGATTCGGCCGCGGTCAAAGTCAGCTTCGGATACGCGCGGGAAAAGGACACTCGACGTTATTAACAGTGCGGCAATTGCTGCTAGTCCCGGGACGTCGGGTCGCCGCCTAGAACCTGACCAAAATCGTTTGATGGCGTGCCTCCAGCGGGTATCAGTCGAGGTGGTTTGCCCGGTGTTTTCTTGACGGTAGCATAGCGGACATCGGACAACGAATCCGTACAGTACTTAACTTCGCCGGTGGCCGTTCCGCGGGGACCGCGCCGGACGGCACCGACGACGCTCTGGTCGCCCGCGATCGCCGGAGCCAGATCGCAGCTGGTATCCGGAAGATTGGACCAGAAATTTGCCGAAAATCCACCTGCGTCTGCAGACACACCATCGATCAACGTCGTCTGGTCCAGGGGTTCATAGATCGTCGCATCAATTTTTCGGCCGACGGCAATTGACCGGATCTGGACATAACCTGTTACATTCCCCGAAGAATTAGAAAAGATACCACGACTGACCCCGTCTTTGTGAGTTGCGTCGACACGGATGCGAATAACCTTGCCGGACGCGAATTTTTGAATTCGACTGACTTCGATGGCTGTGCTCTCAAGGGATCCCGAGTCCCGTTGTTCGCGAATTCCGTCGCCAGGCTCAAAAACTGTGGTCCTGGTAAACGCAAATGTCTGACGGTCGATCCACGTATTCGTAGAGCGGCCGTGCTGGGTCTTGTGCAATACCCGGATCTGTTGCTCCGTTACCTGGACATTAGTGCCGCCTGTCAGTCCATCGCGAAAGCTGGTCCGTGCGATTGCCGATCCGGAACTTGTTGCCAGGTCGTATGTGGAACGAATCTCGATGAAATCGACCGAACTTTCGTCAGGCAGCCACTTGAAATTCGTATAGGATGCCGTTACCTGCGTAATATTTGCCTCGTCCGTAATAGGCGGTTGTGCGCCCAGGCGGGACCACTCAGTTGCCGCACTGCTTGCTTCATAGACCGTAAACTGCCAGAAACGGTCAGTCCGGTCCGACCGACCATCGCAAAGCGCAGACCCGGAATATACGTCGGGACAGCCGCGAAAATCAACGGCAATTGCCGTCGATGAAGTAACTGGTTGTTCGCCAGTGGTGTTCGTGACCGAGAACAATGCGACAACGGGGTTGCGCCACAAGTCAACTGGATGATCGGTGTCAACGGTTTCGCCCAGGATCGTCAACGCGCGCTGGTGCGTGTCCGATGAATCCTTGTATAAGTGCCCGGTCACAGTGGCCTGGCCCAGGGCGGTTGCCCCGGCCGGAAACTCAAGTTCAAGGGTCGTCTTGCCAGCCAAGAGCGTGCAGGATGTCGTTGTTGACCTGGGAAGCACGCAATCATTGCCCGATGCGCTGACCAGGATCATTGTGTCGGATTCTGGTTCCAGAGAGCGGTCCAGGCTGCGAATGTGGTCTACGTACGACTCGTACGCGAAATACTTTCGATTCTTGGATACGTCCTGAAGATCCTCCAGCTCAAGAACCGTATTCAAGCTCTGGTCCATTGAATTCAAGGTCGATTCGATATTCTGGAAGATGGACAATGGATCCAGGAGACACCCGGACAGGAGCAGGACGAATATTGCACAGTTTTTTCTGGCGGCGACCAAAACTAGTTCCTTCGAGAATGGAAAATCAGCCGCAGACACAGGACCGAAGATCTATCCCTGTATTGTGTCACATTGCGCTGCGGGTGGTCTTCATTTATTTTGCATGAAAGCCCCGCCGGATATCCAGAGTACATGCCCGGGAAATTTGTGGACATCAGGATGTCCACGCCAATTGTGCAATTGCATTGAAAGAATAAGTACCGATGAAACGTTCCCATTTGATGTTGTTATGCCTTTTGCCCGCGATAATCCCATCGGCAGTATTGTCGGACAAGGCAGATCGAATTCTTCGTCGTCAGGCTGGCGATGTTGACCGAATCCACAAAGCGGCGGCCCCCGATCTGGATCGCGAGACGTTTGAACTGTTGCTGAGGTCCATTGCGAGGTACACCGAACCGACCCGGCGCGCATTGATGGAAACGTGCGCAGCTATGGCGGATGATTCAACGGTAGATCCGGTCAAGAAGATGGAAAGCCTTTTGCCACCGTACCTGAAGACCCAGCAGCAGGCTGGTCAGATCCTGCTGGCTTTCCCGGGACTGGCAATACGTCTGGGGAAAATCTATCAGTTGTCTGGTGAACAGCTGCTACTGTTGCTGACGGACCTCAATCGCGGACTCCGGATCATTGACCGGAAGGCCCGTGAAGCGTGGATCAAACGACTGCGGAAAAGCCCCGAAGCCACATCGCAATTGGCCAACGCGGCGCGATTCTTCCGCGAGGAATTTCAGCACGCCCTGGAAATGCGAGAAGCCTATCGCCAGCGGATCGCCGCTGCCAGGGACCGGGCCAAAGAGGTCGAACGTGGATTGGCTCGTGTAAATTCGACGACGGTCGTTATCGTTGACCAGCGGGATTCGATGGGATTTCGATATCCCACCCACGATTCACGGGTTGTGGCTTACCCTTACGATTCGTACTCAACCTATGCGTGGACCCGGTCGACTGCGGTTCCGTACTATGGATTCATCGGTGATCCATATGCTGGTGTGAAGCAACTGGAACGCGAGATGATCGAGGTCTGGCAACTGCCCAGTTACCAGGTCGTCCAGTTTATCCTTGCGAACGCCGACCTTTTTCCCGACCTGGCCGGCGAGATCGTAGCGATGGCCAGGCGCGAGCGGACACCAGAGACATTTGGTGGATCCGTTAAGGCTTGGATTGCCGAAAACCAACCAGTAGTCAACGAGGATTTCCTTAAGGCCAAGGGCCTGCGAGACCGCCTGGCGGCGCTGTCGGCGGCAAGCAAAAAGAAAGTCGGCGCGGGTGTTGACGAGGTCTGTCCGCCGGCAACTGGGGGCGCAGCGGCCGCGCCGTCCGCCAGCGATGGCGCTGTGTGCCCCGATCCAATATTTGACCGTTTCCTGAAACCCCGGGCCGACTGGTCGAATCGTCCGACATCAATCAAAGATGCTGAACTGGACCAGCTAGAGGACCGGGCGGGTTCACGTTATCGCAATATGCACGGTGCGATCTGGGCAACCATTGACCTGCAAATCACGCGGGATGCGGCTGGATCGGCAGGCAGCGGCACATCCCCGAAGTAAAACCGTCAACCTTGACGGTTCGTGGTACGTTAATCGGGCAATGTCCCGACCTGATTGCCAAGGACTGCTGTGCAGTTTGACGTCCCGCCGGACCTGAAGATCCCCGCCGACATTCGTAAGCTTGCGGAACGTGTTGAACATCCGGAAGACGGATTTTTCGGTCCGCAGTCGGTCTACTGGAAGGTCGCCCGCGAGAATGCGCTGATGCTGGGGGGCGCCGCGGCCGCGCTGCTGCAGATGGCCCATCCCGGGGTAGCCGCCGGCGTTGCCGAGCACAGTTCGCTGCTCAGCGATCCAATCGCCCGTTTTAACCGGACGTTTTCGGTTGTCTACCGAATAGTATTCGGAACTGTAGACGAGGCATCAGAGGCGGCTGCATATGCCCGACACTTGCATACAGGTGTCAAGGGCACCGTACCAGAGACAATCGGCGACATGAAACACGGCCAGCAATATCACGCGAACCAGGGTGACCTGCTGCTGTGGGTGTACGCAACGTTGGTGCAACAGAGCGTCCGCACCTATGAAACGTTCGTAGAGCCCTTGACATGGTCGGAAAAACAGCAGTATTACCAGGAATCCAAGGTTTTTGGGCAACTTTTCGGAATCCAGCCTGATGAATTCCCGGAAACCTGGGAGGACTTTAACGACTATTTCGACCGAGTTGTTGAGTCAGCGCTGGGTATGGGCCGTTACGGACGGCTGCTGCGTAACCAGATGTTTGGCGGGCTACCGCAATACTGGGTCATGATTCCCCTGGGGCTGATTATGGCTGGTGCCAATCTGCCGGATCGGACACGGCGGCAGTTCGGGCTGCCGTGGGGCGGGGCGATGCCCGTCATTTACAGCGGTTTCGTTCGTGCCGTTCAGCAATTGCTGCCGTTTGTTCCTGATTCGTTAAGGTACCAGCGCTATTATCTAAGGGCGCGGACGAAGCGTCGTTCGGGCCGCGCTGCCTGAGCGACGACATCACAAACCGTGCAAGAGGGTCGGGGGCTCAAAGTTTTGTCGTACAAAATCATTCAAGTTGACTTTCAAATGGGAATCCCACGGTGACTGGCCTGGCCGTGGTCGTCGCTGTTGCCGTCGCCTGTGCGTTAATCTGGATCACCACGCGTGCAACTGCCCAGCGTAACGAGGCTGGAATCGTGACTGGCGCAACGGCACGCGGAATGCAGGTTGGGGGATTGCTGGGCCGCAACCTGGTCCGATCCCTGCGATTCCGGATCCGTTATGTCCTGGCCCGACGGCACCGCCGCCAGGAAATCAAAGATGAACACCATCTAAGAACAGCCGAAGAGGCCGCCCAGGTCCTGGGCGGCATGAAGGGTGTCTTCATGAAGATCGGCCAGATCGTGTCGTTTGCCAACGAGTCGTTGCCCGAAAACGCACGCCAGGCGCTGCAAGGACTGCAACAGGACGCGCCGCCCATGGCCTTTTCACTGGTTCGGCAGGTTGTCGAAGAAGAACTGGGTGATGATATAGGAAGGGCATTTTCAAGCTTTGATGAAGAGCCCCTTGCGGCGGCATCAATTGGCCAGGTTCACAGGGCACGGCTGTCCACGGGGGAGATTGTCGCCGTCAAGGTCCAATATCCAGGCGTGGCCGACGCGATTCACGCGGACCTGAAGTCTACAAACGTCCTGGCGACGATGATCAACACGGTAAACAAAAGCATCGATGCCAAAGCGGTTGTCGAAGAACTTCGCGAACGATTGACGGACGAACTGGACTACGTGCGTGAGGCTCGCAACCAGAGCCTGTTTCGCCAGTTATGGGATGGCCACCCGTACATTCGAATTCCGCGAGTATATGAAAACCTGACCCGACCGCGGATGCTGGTCCAGGAGTTTTGCCAGGGCCTGAATTTTTACGATTTCCTGGAAGTGGCGAATGCACCAGAAAAGGCGACGGCCGTGAATGTCCTGATGGATTTCGTTTATGAATCCATGTTTCGTTTTCACGTATTCAATGGCGATCCGCATCCGGGTAATTACATCTTCCACGAGGATGGTGGAATTACCTTCCTGGATTTCGGTTGCATCAAATATTTTGACAATGCGCTGATTGACCAATTAACCGAAATGTCGCGGTCGTTGCTGGACGGAGACCGCGATCGGTTTGCCAGAATTTGTCTGGATATCCAGATCGTTCTGCCGGGGCGCCCGATGGACGTCGAGTTCCTGTGGGAGTTCTTCAAGTACCAGATGGGGCCATATCTGGAGGACAAGGTTTTTACCTTTGACCAGGGGTGGTTGGCGAGGGCACCAGAAGTGATGGATATGCAAAAGATGCAGAACATCAACTTGCCGCCCGACCTGATTTTCTTCAACCGGATCACGTTTGGCCTGAATGCAATTTTCCACAAGCTGGAAGCCAGGGCTAATTTTCATCAAATGAACCGCCGCTATCTGTACCCCGACGAGAACCTGCCTCCGGCTGTGGCAAGACTTGGGTTCGACCTGCCGGGGAAATTTATGGACAGTCGCAAGGCGCCCGCCCAAAGACCCGACGTCTAGGTCCCTGCGGTCAAGTCCTCTGCGGCCAGCCACCAGGTTTCCATCAGTCCTTTTCCTTTGATTTCGACTTCGCCCCGGGGGGTCAACGGGTACTTGTCCTGCAACAATTCGCGGGTGCGTTCGTCTATCTGGATCTCGCCGGAGTGTCCGTGGGATTCCATCCTGCTTGCGGTGTTTACTGTGTCCCCCCAGAGGTCATAAATGAACTTTTGGCGCCCGATAACGCCGGCGACGGCGGGACCGGACGCGATGCCGATTCGCATCTGCAAGGGTAGCCCATCCGGCCACGTCAACCGGCCGGCCAACGCCCGAATTTCCAATGCAAAGTCTGCAATCCTGTCGGCGTGGTCGGTGGCGTTGCTGGGAACGCCGGCCGCGACCATGTAGGCATCACCGATTGTCTTGATCTTTTCGAGGCCGAGTCGGTCAGCGACTTCATCAAACTGTGAAAAGACCGTATCAAGCATTCCAACCAGCTGATCTGCACTCATCTGGCTTGATTGATCTGTGAAACCGGCGATATCAGCAAAGAGGACGGTTACTTCATCGAACCGATCTGCGATCCGGGACGTATCGGATTTCAAACGATCGGCAATGGACTCAGGAAGGATATTCAGCAGCAATCGCTCGCTCTTTTCTTTTTCAATGGCGAGCTCCCGTTCGCGCTGCTCGACTTTTCGGCGGTTGATGAATTCGTTTCGACTGGTCTTGTCCAGATGATATGCGGCCAGGGGGCCCAGCATGTTGGCGCCGGCCAGCAGGAAAAGGTAGGTCGCGGATTCGGCCAGGGGCTCGGCGAATCGATAGTGCAACAGGGCTACAAATGCTGCCGAACCAACCAGGCAGATTGCAGCTGCATAAAGGTACCGCAATTGGGAAATCGTATAGATCACCCAGACGTTAAACAACAGGAAAGCAAACGAATAATGCTGGGCCGTCAGGTTGGCATCGCTCAGGACCATGCCGACGCTGGCTGAAATAACCAGCGTGCCCATCAGCGCTGCACCAAACTGAAACAATGAAACTGCAAATGGTAAATAACTGCAGACAAAAAGGGCAACGCACAGCGGTACCATGATGTACAAAAGGATACTGTTGAACAGGGCCAGTTCGATCAGGACCTGGGGGGTTATGTCGGCCTGGGCCGCGCGGACCTGTGAATTGAACAGCCAGGCCAGGATAAAAAGAATCGCGGCTGCAACACACAGGACACGGGTTGGTCCGATAATGCGATCAAACTGGTCCCGTCGATAATCGGTCGCGATGTTTGGATCTCGGAAACCCAGTGTGAATGGACGAAGTGAGAAGTTGTTTTCGATGGTGTGTTTCATTTGAATTTGAGTTTACTACGCTATCTGCTGCTGGCTGCGGTATGGCCGACGGTGATTGGATGTGGGCCAGGCACCCGGCAGGACACTGTTACCGTTTCCACACGTGTCGCCAGCCGATCCGATCGGCCCACCTGTTTGGCGCTGGGGCACGACGGCGCCGTTATTGCTCGCCTGTCGGCGACTGGCTGTTTTGCAGATACCGCTGACCTGAAACCAGCCAACAATGTTGCCGGTTACAGCGTTCAATCTGAACTGTGGACCGACGGCGCAGTCAAACAAAGGTTCGTCTACCTGCCACCCGGGACGTCGCTTGATATCACGTCAAACAATGAGTTCATCGTGCCCGGTGGTACGGTCATTTTCAAGAATTTCGCATTTTTGCAAGACGGTGAAGTTCAGAATATTGAAACCCGGATGATGATTCGAGATGGCGATTCGTGGCAGTTCCACACATATGTCTGGGACGAGACCGGTAGCGACGCCGAGCTCATCCCAGCCAGTGATGCCGTAACGCTGTCGATTGATATTGATGGGCAACCAGAATCGCTTGAATACCTGGTGCCTGCAGAACGGCATTGCAAACTGTGTCATGCGCCAGATGGCGCGGAGTTGCTGGGCCTTGTTCCCCGTCAATTGGCTGGACAAGTGGACGTGGCTGACGAATCCGGGTCGATTGAGCAGCTTGAATTCCTGGCCCGGTACGGCTACATTTCCGGCACGCATGTGTCTTCCCCGTGGCCCGAGCCGTCTGATTCGCAGGCTGCCCTTAATGCGCGCGCCCGGTCGTATCTGGCTGCGAACTGTTCGCACTGCCACCGCCCCGGGGGAATGGCAAACAATGTCGGTGTCGTTATGGACCTGAGCTACGATACGCCCTTGGCCGAGACCGGATTGTGCGATGTCGCGACTTCGCTTGTCTCGACATTGATCCACCGTGTCGAGCCGGGCGCGCCAGAAGAATCGTGGTTGTATCTGCGGATGATTGCCGACGATGATACCCGCATGCCGCCACTGGGAACCAGTTTGCATGACACTCTGGGCATCGGGTTGATCCGGGATTGGATTCAAACGATGGTCGCCTGCAAGTGACGGCCCCGGGGGCGCTCAGTGCTGCAATTGTTCGCGGGTTGCGACCAGCGTCGGCAGTGCAGTGATAAGAACCGCCTCTTCCAGTCGGTGCGGTGGTTGTAAGTAACGAACCAACATCCATGCCTGCGAATCGCAATCTTCCGTCAACGGGACCAGCATTCCCAGCAACTGATCGTCGCCCTTGCCGATGTTGA
>JBFJWU010000110.1:0-9472 GCA_041623475.1 bacterium
ATGGCAATGTTGGCGGCCGAGTCCCGGTCATCCCATAGTCGCTCTTCGGTTAACTGGTGCCAGATCCGCTCGCCCAGCAAAAGGATCCCATAGACGGGGATCAGCAGGACGTATGTTCGACCACTTTCAACCAGATAGTGAACCGTTGCCAGCGGTTGCGTCGCCCACTCCAGTAATTGTTCCATACCAGTGTCCTCCCGGAATCCGATACCCGGTGCTATCATATATTGAAAAATTACTCGCTTTCAACTCGCATAAAAGGGGCAGTTGTGGATCCGATCCCTCGCAGCTCTCTGCTCAAGATTCCCAGACAGCGCCGATCCGCCGAAATGATTCACCGCGTTCTGGATACCGGTATGGAACTCCTCGACAAGTACGGCCACGAACGGTTTACGACCAACCATATCGCCGATGCCGCCGGGATCAGTACAGGATCGCTCTACCAGTATTTCGCCAACAAGGAAATGATCGTTGCCGGGATCGTCGAACGGTCCGTCCTGGCGTCGCAACTGATGATCCGTGAACTATTTGCAGCGGGCAGTGGATTGCCGGCGGACCAGCTGATCCGAAACGGGTTGACGATGCTTCTCGCAGAACTGGCACCGTACCAGAACGTTACTCGCGAAATCTTTCAGACACAGCCGCTGTTATCTGATACCGCTGTTCCAGCGGTCGTGGAAAGTTTCATGATGGATGTCCTGAGGGACTACATCATCAATAATGCCGACCGGTATCGGTTTCAGGGCGGTGTCGCTGCAATGTACGTTGCAATCAACTCTGTTGTTTACATGTTTCTTAAGTGGATCGTCGATCCCAGGCCGGGGATCAAACAGGACGAATTTCTTGAGGCATTGATTGCCCAGGTCACCAGTCCGATCGAACACGTTAGTACCTGACTCCCGGATAAATGGCGAACCAGCAAGCGATACGGCCTGGAAATGGACGAAAGATTGCTGCGCCAAAGGGACGGTTACGTGGGGGTTCACATTGGACCGACGGTCCGCTAGAATGTGCCCCATGTCAGGCAACCGCGATCCCCTGCGTGATCAACTGGACGTGTCCGTATTCGATACCAGGACCGGGAACGTCACTGGTGGATTTCGAAATGTATCCCTTGTTCATTTCTGGCCTGACGAACAAAAGGCAAGCTTTGCCGTATTCTCGACGACGGTAGTACAGGGATTGATCATGCTGGTCACCGGTATCGCCTACGTATCCGAGCCCGCCTATTTCCCCTTTGACAGCGAACGCAACTCTGCCGCTGTTCGTCTGGGCGCAATTAACCTGATCAGTTTGGCTGGGGCGCACATAGTGTCCAGGGTACTGGTTCGGAACCAGCGGTCGGTAAAAGGTGCGCTATGGGTGTCCATTGGCGCCGTCGTCTGGGTCCTGATCGTGAACGCCTGTCTGCTGGGAGTATTCGAGGCACTGACCTGGATCATCTTCGCCGGGTTTCTGGTTAACAGCTTGATTCTGCTGGGCCCCAGGCCTGCCTTGTTTTTGGCCATGGTGCTCGGACTTGCCCTGGTCGTGGCGACGGCATTTGCGGACCATATGCCGTTCCCTGTGTATCTGTACGCCCTGCCCGTGGACGGTGGCGGTGACCAGCTCCCGCTGGCACTGGTCATGGCGCATTGGGCGATGGTCTTTATCGGCGCACTTATTTGTTATCCGGTCATTGGCTATATGCTGGGCAAATGGCAGGCGCGCGAGCAAGGTTTGTATCGACAGGTACAAGTTGACCCCCTGACATCGGTCCTGAACCGACGCGGAATTGTCGACACCCTGGAGAATGAAATTGAGCGAACGACGCGAACCGGAGAATCACTGACGATCGCAATGATTGACATTGATAATTTCAAGTCAATCAATGACAGTTACGGGCATCCCTGTGGCGATGCCGTTCTTGTACAGACCGCGAACCAGACCAAGAAAACATTGCGCCTGACCGATGCCCTTGGGCGATTTGGTGGCGAAGAGTTCCTGGCAGTTCTGCCGAACTGTGCGCGGAACAACGCCGCAACGATCCTGAACCGGCTTGCTGAACGAATCTCTGCAAATCCGGTTCCAGTGGACAGCGAAAAATCTGTCGCGGTGACCTTCAGCGGCGGAATTGCGCAGTTCAAAAAGAACGAAAGCATTGCCGCGTTGATCTCCCGCGCCGACAAGGCTTTGTACCTGGCCAAAAACAGTGGCCGGAATTGTATCAAGCTGGACACCGACCTGGACGGGCAGGACAGATAATCCGGCAATCGGATTGCTGATGAACCAGGGCCCTGCGACGATGTATCGATGGGCAGGGCCGATGCAGACAAGTTGATCGCCGAAGCCAGGCGGGCCAGGCAGGACAAGGACCGCAGCTACCGGGCCCGGGCGTTGAAGATGTTCCCCTGGATTTGCGGCGTTTGCGGCCGCGAGTTCGACCAGCGAAACATCCAGCAACTTACAGTCCACCATAAGGACCACAATCACGACAATAACCCGGCGGATGGCAGCAACTGGGAATTGTTGTGCATCTACTGCCACGACAACGAACATTCCCGCGACCAGGTCGCGGCAGCGACGGTCCCCGGATCACCCCAGCAGGACAAACCCGGCACGTACCAGCCGTTCAAGGACCTCTTGAATACCGAAGAATAATTCAAAACCGCGTTCTGGGAATAATCGTGGAACTGATCATCCAGCAACCGGTGCTGCCCTTTACTCGGTTCCCGGATCAGCACGCCAAAGCACGAATTTTACCAAATGGTAAAATAATCCCAGCCCGGGGGTCCACTCCGCCAATCCAGAGTTGCCTTTGGCAATATTCCGTAACGAGGTTCGCTAATACATGACAAACAACACAACAACAATATCGTCCAGGCTGGATGCATTGCGACAGCTGTGGACCATCGGTGACGAAGAGTTCAACTCGTTTATGGGTACATACGAGAAATTATTTGTCGATTCGCCGGAAAACACGCGATCCGATTTTGAAAACGGCGTACCGTTACAGGGATACCAGCCGGGCAGCAGCAAGGCGCTGGAGCAGTACTACAAGATTATCCACCTGCTGTGCACGCTGGGTTCGGTTGAAAAAATGTACATGCCCCCCGAACTGGACGCCAGCAAATCCGTCATGGAAAACCAGTTACTGCTGGAGCAGACCATTGCCAGTGAACTGAACGTCGGTCCCGGCGATCGCGCGCTTGAACTGGGCTGCGGCTGCGGCGCAATCGCATCCCATATGAAGAACCTGACCGGTGCTGATCTTTTCGGCGTCAATATTGACAAATCACAGATCCAGAAAGCCCACCGCAACCGCAACCTGGTTCGTGACAACTTCTCTGTTGCTGATTTCAACCAGCCGCTTCCTTTCCCGGACCAGACGTTTGATGCCGTCTACGCAATACAGCCGATGACATACGTCAGCGACATGGCCTTTACATTCAAAGAGGTCAAACGAATCCTCAAGCCTGGTGGACGCTTTGTCATAAATGACGTTGCCGCGCTCGATAACTATGACCGGGACAATGACCAGCATCGACTGCTCATTCAGCACACCCGCGAACTGACCGCCTTTGGCGGCTTTTGGCACTACCGCTATTGGGAAGACCAGCTGACCAGCGCGGGGTTTGAACTGGTTTCGTCAGAGGGCAAAGGTGCCGTCGAAATGATCAAAAAGGAAGTCGCCCTGTACGACAAGCTGGAGCTGGCGTTCAAAATGCTGTCCACGATCCGTGTGATGCCGGAAAAAGTATTCCTGATGCTGCAACGGATGCACGCCAACTGCCAGTCATATATCAAGGCAGAAGAACTGGGCCTGATTACGCTCAACTGGAAAACGGTCGCGATCAATTCCTGACGACCGCCGGCGGCTGGATGTCGTTGCACTAGAATCATGGTGCAACAACACGCGGAGTCCAAGTAATCATCATGGCCCGACAATCTCTGGGAATAGTCACCGCCCTCGTTGTCAGCTGCGCATCCTTTTCAGGATGCGACTCGACAGCAATCGATTTGCCCCCATGCGCCGAAGACCATTGGGTGGGCGCGTGGGCTGCCGCGCCCGGTACCGCAGTAACTGAATACCGTGACCAGAGCCTGCGGCTCGTCGCGAGCCCGCTCCGTGGTGGAAAAACTGTCCGCGTTGTCCTGTCTGGTCGTTTTTCGGAAACCCCCGTACGCCTGCAACAGGTCTGGCTGGGGAAACTGGATGCGGGTCCGGCCATAAAGTCCGGCACGAATACCCGGGTGACGTTTTCGCAGCAGCCAGACGTTACGATCCCAGCCGGACAGGACATCACGAGTGACCCGATGGACTTTGAGTTCGCACCTTTTGATCGCCTGGCCGTCAGCATTGACCTGTCCACGTCGGGGGGCACCCTGACCGAACATTCGGCGGCCGCACAAACCTCGTGGCTGTCCGCAAGGGGAGCCAGTGGCGTCGCCGCGGACGAATCCGGATCCGCCTTTACGACAACGATCAGGACACGGCCGCTGCTGATGGGGTTAGAGGTACTGGCAAGAGGCACCGAAAGTGTCGTCGTTGCAATTGGCGACTCGATCACCGATGGCGCTGAAAGCGGCCTGGACAAAGATGAACGCTATCCGGATTTTCTGGCGCGACGAATCAACGCCACAGATCTGCCACTGTCGGTAATCAACCTGGGCATCGGCGGCAATCGGGTCCTCAGGGACGAAGCCTTGCCCGGGGCCGGTCAGTCACTCATCAAACGGCTGGACGCAGACGTCTTGTCCCGCACCGACATCAGCAACATTATTGTCCTGGAAGGCATCAATGACCTGGGCGCACCACCGCAGGCTGATTCAGAAGAATTGATCACAGGGCTGACTACCGTGCTGACCCGTTTGCGGGAACGGCGGGTTGGCCTGCCCCCCATCAATGTCCTGGTCGGAACAATCCTCCCGGCAGGGGGGACAGATGGGTTTATTGGCGCACTTTACGGCGATACGGAACAACGCCGGGCCGAGGTCAATACATTTATCAGGACAACCAGCCTGGCCGACGGCGTGATCGATTTCGACCAGGCAATTGCTGACCCCAATGATCCAACACGAATAGCCGACAAATTTGACTCGGGCGATGGCCTGCATCCGGGTGCTGCCGGCTATCAGAAAATGGCAGACGCAGTTGACCTGTCATTACTCGCTCCGCGGGCCTGCAGGTAATTGCTGCCTGACCACTGCCGGGACTTCAACCACCGATACCGTTGACCGGTTTTATCGCCGACTGGACGAATCGATCCGGCTGGAATTTATGACTTGGGAAACCACGGGAAAAACATGCTGGTCGTCCGCTGGTACTCGCGATACCCTTCACGTTTACGCACCGAATAGTATTCAGCCGGAATCGCACCCGTCAAGTACACCAGGGTGATGTACAGCATGACCGACGCGCACAGCCCGCCAATACCAATGACGATCCAGACAGCTGTGCTGGCGCTGGACTGGTGGGCCAGCCACGACGGGACCGCAGCAATGACGATGCCGGTCCAGACCAGCCACTCGGCAAAGTAATTGGGATGCCGACTGAACCGCCACAGTCCGATGTTGCAGACCCCGCCGACATTTTCGGGTTTGGAGATAAAAAGCAGCTTCTGTCCGTCGGCGACCGATTCCAGGATATATGCGGTTGCCCAGACCGCCAGGCCCGCGACCTCCAGCGGCGTGATGGTTGGTGCCGTATTATTTGCGATCAGAAATCCGGGAATTGCCAGGACCGAGGCATTGGCCAGCCCCTGAGCCATGATCTCTGCCAGCATGTGCAGCCGGATCGAGCCGGTCCCCGATTCGGACATTTCCATCCGCCGGTATTCGTATCGCGGGAACTCGGTCTTGAAAATTACGCCGGTCTTGAAGGCCATGGTCACGGCACCAAGGCCCATCCGCAGGCCAATAAACAGGTAAACCGCACCGATGGCCATCTTGCGGATCGGCGCGCCATCGCCCATTGCAAGGATAACGGCACCGATCCCCGCAACACCAAACGGCCAGGCGATGTCGACCCACGACATCCGGCCGGTCAGTAGAAACGGCACTGCTGCCACTGCGAAAAACAGGCACAACTGCAACGCCCCGTTTACCTGCAGCATCGCAACAAAATTGCCATCACCTGACTGGACTGCCAAGGCCCAGAGCGCGACAAAAAAAGTACTCAGGACGAAACCGAAGCTTAATTTCATAATCGGGGGTCTACCTTCTGGTTGTTCCGGGTCGAAACCTCTATTCTCCCAGACCGGTTGCAGTGATCGGCCAGCCGGATGGCAACAACTGCCGAGGCGGACCGGGCCGGACGCCGCTGGCGAACAACGGTGCCACGCTCAAATCAACCCGGGAATAATCGCCTTGCGTTCGGCAGGGTAATCATCTCCGAATGTTTCCCGGTTCCAGCGGTGAATCCCGATGCTCTGGGCGATCAGCGGCAATGTGACCCAGATCGCGTACACCAACCCCACCGATGACCAGGTCAATAACGCGAAGCCCGCCCACTCAAGGATTTCGCCAAAATAATGAGGACACGAAACGTATTTGAAAAGCCCACCACGGGGGATTTTGTACCCGGTCTCCCCCGGCCCGCGCAGGTTAAGCAGGATATTATCCGAATGGATATTTATCGCAAGGCCAGCAAAGAATAATGTGATACCAGCCAGAAACCTGGGATCCAGCAGCCAATCGGTTTCGTAGCTCCGCAGTGCGCCAAAGTAGTAACCGATCAGGTAGCTGTTGACGATATAGAAGATGATCGATGACAACATCGAGTGGACTGGCATGACCTTGCCGTCGACCTTCAGGCGCCAGGGATAGATCAGGGCACGGTTGACATAATGCAGGACGAAGACACCAACCATGATGGCGCTGATATCAAGCTGTCCGCCAGCCAGGACATAGCTGGCAATGACGACGACCAGTACCGGGATCTCCATAATCACCCAGCCCGTTCGTTTGTCGATAGTACCCAGGTAGTTAAGCGCTTCACTGGGGCTGCGTTCGCTCATCGGCAGCATCTTCAGCACGTGCATACCAACCGCAAAGAAAATCGACGCGCTGCCCCAGTACCAAAGAAAACGGTGAAAAGGCTCAGATTCAATATTGAACAGAAATGCCAAACCGGGCTCCCTGGACCAATGAGTGGCCATTGCCGTTTAGACGAATCCCATCATAGCCCAGCCAGCCCGCGGGTCGAAATGGCAGCCGATCGTGCAACTGATCCACCATGTTTGGATGCCAGTGTCAATCGCCCAGCACCTGGATCCCGTAGAACAGCAGTTCCTGCTGGATACAGTTGGTGCCACGTCATTGGGCCAACCTGGACTGATCCAGTCGTTGTGGAGCGACTATGGCGCGCTCCTGCGTATTCCATTACATGGGTGCAACTTCAAGTCGGTAATTGTAAAAAGGATCGCCGCACCAGCCACCGACAATCATCCCCGGGGCTGGAACAGCACGCTGTCCCACGAACGGAAACTTCGATCATACGCCGTCGAGGCATCCTGGTACCAGGATTACGCGCCCCGTTGCGATGACCGGGTGCGCCTGCCCCGCTGCTACGGGACCACGCATGTTGGCCAGGTGCAACTGATCGTGCTCGAAGACCTGGATGCCGCAGGCTACCCCGCCCGCGCCACGGGCCTGGGCGACGACGGTATCCGCGCGTGCCTGGACTGGCTGGCCAATCTGCACGCCGAATTCCTGGGGCAGCCGCCAGACGGCCTGTGGCCGACCGGCACCTATTGGCATCTGGAAACCCGCCCCGATGAATGGGATGCCATGCCCGAAGGCGACCTGAAGCAGGCGGCGCGGTGGCTGGACCAGCAACTCAAGGACTGCCCATTCCAGACAATCGTCCACGGCGACGCCAAACTGGCCAATTTCTGTTTTCCGCCGGACCATTCCCGGGTTGCAGCCGTTGATTTCCAGTACGTCGGTGGCGGCGTTGGCATAAAGGACGTGGCCTACTTCCTGGGCAGTTGCCTGGACGAGTCAGGATTAATGGACAAGGCCGACGGATTCCTGGACGATTACTTTGGCTGTCTGAGCAGGGTCCTCCGCCGCACTGGCCGCGAGGACCCGGGGCAGGTCGAAGCCCACTGGCGCGAACTGTTCCCCGTCGCCTGGGCCGACTTCAACCGCTTCCTGCACGGCTGGCTGCCCGGGCACCGGAAACTGCATGGCTTCAGCGTCGAACTGGAGCGACAAGCGCTTGACCGTTGGCGTAAGGCCGGGACTCCTGCTCAACACGCAGGTGACTGCCCCTGAGGATTCCGGGTTGTAATTTCAAGGCTTCCGGAATATGGGCAGGACTACCGGCAAACCTGGTCGGGGTTAAGGAACTCGTAACCAAACGGCTCAAATCCTGTTCCGCACTCGGCATTGACGCGTTCAATCAATTCAGGTGAATACTCGAAACTGTTTTTCTGATATCCGGTAAGCGTTTCCAGATACTTGACAAGACCTGGTTCCGCTTCTGAAAAGTCCGGAAGTTCCAACTGGGCGTATGTCTTGCGAATCGCAGCGAGTGGATCTGACTCCAGATCTTCAAAGCGCAATTCCAGCAGGTTTTGCTCTGGGATCTGGCCTCGGTGCTCCAGGTATCGTCCAATCGTCAGTTGGTAATTCCTTACAACAGATTTTTCGACCTGCGTCCAATTGATTTCCTGGAGCGTTTCCGACGGCAGGATCTTGTCGTACATGTTCAACATCGACCGATAAACGGCATATGGGCAACGATGAATATAGATAAATCTTGCGTCTGGAAAGAGATCCAACAGCAGCGGGATGCGGGCCGTATTTGTAGGTGTTTTCAGGACAAGCGTTTTGCCGCCACAGAGGATCGAAGCCTTTTGTATGGCATCCAGAAAGCCGGTTCTCCATGCAGAGATCTTGTCCTCATCGAGCGAGTCAAAGAATACATAGGGATCATAGATTTCGGATGAATATCTGGGGAAACTCATGAAATGCAGCGGCGCATCACGTCCGTTGTTGGCAATGGCGATTTCTTCTTCCTGGGGCATATCCATTGCGACCGCGACATTGTCCATCGGACGAGTCGCCGGGGTTACCTGTTTCAATAGGCCGGGAAGCCACTTTTTCCCGATTAAGGAGATCGAATGTGCAAGGGCCTGGTAGTTGGAAACGTGTCCGAAGCGTTCGTCCTGGCAAAGGAGATTGTGAAGCAGGGTGGTACCGCTGCGCCCGAATCCGAGCACAAAGACCGGGTCTTTAATCGCTTCAACGTCCGGCTTCAGGCGTTCAAACCGCTTTCGTTCGAATCGCGATATCGGTTCGACAACGGCCGCCAGCCCAAGCCGCGCTGCAGCACGAGGGTAGTACCGTCTATCAACCCCGTATTCGCGCATCAATCTTATCTGGTCGACAAGGGGCGTTGTCAGAAAGATCACGCTCAGCGCTCCTGAAGACGGATTTTCAGTTTTGTCGGGACCAAAAACGGATCGAAATCGCGGATCTCGCC
>JBFJWU010000111.1:0-9451 GCA_041623475.1 bacterium
CATCGCCTGGTTATAGATAAACGGCGATGTGCCAACGATACTGTCCCCTGCAGTGGCACGAATCTGGGATTCGATGTCACGGTAACTTTCAATCGCACCGCCGCTGCGGAGGGTCACAATATGGGCGTTTGTGCCCAGGATTTTTTCGCGCAGGTCGTGCTGGAGCCCGTTCATGACACTGAGCACGACAACCATGGCCATCACCCCTGTCGTCACCCCGAGGATGCTGATCAGGGTAATAAATGAAATAAAACCCTGCTTGCGGCGACTGGTCAGGTATCTCAGCCCGACCAGCAGTTCAAATCGATTGTTCATTGCTGCTGCCTGGGTCGTGCCAGGGGAAACAGGATCACGTCACGGATGCTGGGCGCATCGGTCAATAACATCACCAGCCGGTCAATCCCGATGCCTTCACCCGATGTCGGCGGCAAACCATGTTCAAGCGCCCGCAGGTAATCCTCGTCAATCCCGGTTGCTTCGGCATCGCCGTACCCTTTGGCTCGGGCCTGGAACTCGAATCGTTTGCGCTGGTCATCGGGATCATTGAGTTCCTGGAATCCATTGGCGATCTCGCGGCCTGCGATCATCAACTCGAATCGCGCCGTCAGGTGACTGTCGACCGGTGTGCCGTCATCGCGGCGGGTTTCCAGCCGTCGGGCCAGTGGACTCACCGCCAATGGGAACTCGGTCACAAAAGTCGGATCCTGCAACTTGTCCTCGACCTCGGCCTCGAAAATCAGCATGGCAATTGCCCCGGCCAGGACCCTGGGATCCTCACCTTGGGACGATTTGTGGTCAACTGCGTCAATCAATTTGGCGCGGAATGGCTGGTCGTCACAAAAGCGGCGGATCACCGCCGCGACCGCCTGTTCTTCCAGTTGCTCTGGCGGGGGCACGTCGTCCAGTCCCGCTGCCTGCAGAATTCCCGCCAGATCCGGCGGATTAAACGTTTCCAGCAGCTTCCGGCACAGGTCCCCTTTGGGCACGTCACAGTCAAGGGCGGCGCGCGCCGTGTCACCGACGGCCAGCAGGACGGATTCGTCAGAAATATCCGTATGCCGGCAAATCAGTTCATAGACCGATGCGCGGTCGAAGGAATCGAATGAGATATCCTGCCCCTGGTACGTGACCGTCGTCGTCCCGCAAATATCCTGCGCCAGCGACCTGATCAGCTCTTCGGTCAGGTCCATCAGGTCATCGACCGTCGCATACGCCTGGTAGAACTCCAGCATCGTAAACTCCGGATTATGCTGGGTACTGATGCCTTCGTTGCGAAAGTTACGGTTGATTTCGTAGACACGGTCGAAACCGCCAACAACCAGTCGTTTCAAGTACAGTTCCGGTGCGATCCGGAGCACCAGTGGGATATCCAGGGCGTTGTGATGGGTCTCGAATGGGCGTGCCGCGGCTCCGGATGCCTTGCCCTGCAACATCGGTGTCTCGACTTCCAGGAACCCCCGGTCGTCAAAAAATCGCCGAATCGCCCGGATTACCGCAACCCGGTCTGTAAACCGTTTGCGACTGTCGTCGTTGGCCAGCATATCCAGGTATCGCTGGCGATAACGGGTCTCGACATCCGTCAGACCGTGCCATTTTTCCGGTAAACCACGCAATGCCTTGGAATGAAAGTGAAGATCAACAATCCGAACCGTCAATTCATCGGTCTTGGTACGAAATAATGGACCGCGAACGCCAATAAAATCACCCAGGTCGAGGACCTTCTTGAACAGTTCGAAACCGGTTTCGTTCAGCTGGTCTTTTGCAAAATGAACCTGGATTCGACCGGTTGCATCAGCGATCTCAGCAAACCCGGCTTTGCCAAACCGACGCAACGCTGTGATCCGTCCGGACAATTCAACCGTTTCACCAGATGCATCAAGCGTTTCGGCATCCATCGCATCGTACTGATCGCGCACAGACTGAATGGCGTGCTGCGGCTGGAAATCAGTCCCCCAAAACGGATCCAGGCCCAGCTCGCGCAGGCGATCCGCTTTGCTGCGACGCTGCTGGACGTACTCGTCGTCGGTCGGGACCTCGGTCACGTGGTCCTCGGCCTCTGTTGGCTGTTCAGGCACGGTTTCGTGCTCCTGGATGGCTTGAAGATCTATCTGGATGGATACCGCTTATTGTATCGCATCGATTCCAGCGCACACACGGTACAACAGGGATTTTTTGAAGTCTCGCGATAGGACATGTGATTAATGGGCAGGCAGGATCCTGACTGGCTCGCCATTCTGCTGCTCCACCCGCCCCGATGTCGGCTGCAGGCCACCCTGGTGACTGAATCCGCCAACGGTGGCCGTGGCGATCCGGGTCTGGGTACGCCCGCCAGTATCCATGGTTACGGTAACAACCAGCAGACCATGCGCATGTTCCGGCAGTGTGATCGGCTGCGCCCAAAGCTCGCCCGACTGAACATCGGCCAGCCGCCACGCACGTTGTTTGATCGACAAGCCGGCGCTGCCGCGAATATTGACGTGCACATTGCGGGCGGCCGCCTGGAACTCGACGGTGATCCGGGCATCCTGCCCGTCAACCAGCATATTGATGCCCACGGGCGCGCCCGGTTTGCCCCGGACCGGCGATCTGGCTGGATCGCTGTCACATCCGGCCAGGACAACAGCAACGGTGCCCAGGATCACGGCAAGAGAATAGCTACGGTCGAAACGCATCAACATCTGCCTGGTACGCCTCGTTCTCGCCGAAACCCTGGATAACGACCACATAATCAACGCCCTCTTCGGACTGGAACGTGCCCTGCTCTTTCCCGGACAACGAATCCCTGGCCACCAGCAGTTGTCCCCGGTCGTAGACGTACAGGTCCACATCCTGCACCGCATCGACACTGACCCCGATTCGGCCACCGTAGCCAGAAAGCTTCAGATAGCGGTTTTGACCGGCGTGATTAAACGGAACGGTCCCGCGAAAAGTCAACCCGATATCACCACCGGGAATGTTCAGTTCGCGATACAGCGGCAAGGTCCCCGGCCCGCCGCCTGCGACGGTTGAACCGGTATTCGACTCGCCGGTGCCCCACTCGTCCAGCACAGGACCAAACTTGTGCTTGGCGGTCAGGTCATCGACGCCACCTGCTGCATCCGGTCGGACCCGTTTGATACCGTCCAGGAAAGAGAACACAGTCGTCAGGGCCGATGTTGTCCGCTGGTCGGCCTGGAGGACATCGATTATGGCGTCCAGGCCAATGGCCACCTTGTCCCACGGTTCATCCGCGTCATCATCGGCGAGGTCCAGCAGGATCGCCTGGATTGAGGATTCCGAGAACCAACCGGGATTGGGATCGGCGCTGCCACTATTGTCCTGGACGTCAAAGAAACTGGTCAGGACCTGTTCCGGCCCGAAGCTGTCCGAGTAGATCGTGTCCGGAAACAACACAATGGCGCTGAGCCCGTTTCCCCAGCCTTCGCTGAAGGCGACCCGGGCATCCAGCAGGTCACCAATTGAATGGGCACCGCCAACCGAGTCCGCACGACTGAAAGACGTTTCAAAATAGTGTCCCCATTCGTGGACGAGCACGTGGTCATCGTACTCGTCGGTGTCGACGTCTTCCTGCCCGAGTATGTACAGTTGCGAGCCGTCCCAGAAAGATGTCGTGATCTGGCCCTCGGATATGCGGCCCGATTCAGGCCGGTTCAGCTCGCTCCAGTTGATTCTCAGTTCGGGAAAGTCCGACGAGGCAATTGTCGAAACCGCATTGGCCGCACGCAGCGACGTGTCCAGGATCGCAAATGGTGCGGCCGCCCTCGCAAACCGGTACCGCCCGTCGGACCAGCCACTGCGAGCCGAGACAGGAACGGTCACGCCCTGACTGAGGTCAATGAATCGCGATTCCAGCACGTACAACGCGTTTCCCGCCGTATTGTCCTGGATGCGGATTGACGGTTGCGTTGTCCGGGCCTCAAACTGCAACCGCACGAGATTTGCGCCACTGTGTTCAAAAGTGACTGCACCATTTCGAACCGTCGACTGATCCAGGGTCCTGCCGGATTCATCGTCGACTAGCCGGACCGGTACGGGGGGCATATCGGCAAAATATGACGCGGTATAGTCAAGGCCACCGTCGTTGACCCCATCCGATGTTGACGCGATCGACTCAACCCGTTCGTAACGGATCCGGGCGTGCAGCTGCCAGTCTCCCTGCCGGCGCACTTTTATCGCTGTTTCTGCGGAAACCGGTTCTGAATTGCCAGTGCATGACAATACAAAGCGCGACGACGTTGAGGCGGTCAGGTCGATCGCCCCGCCAGGCACGGCTGCATCGCCCAGGCCAGTATCGAGACTGCATGCCTGGGCATTCTGTACCTCCCACGCAAGGGAAAACGAATCACCCGGATCGATGAATTCAGGACTGGTCGCGAACGAGACAATGTCGATCGCCGGATTGCGGACGCCGACAAAGGCCTGGCGGCTGAAACTGGTGCCGCCACGCACGCACGTCAGCGTATACGTTGCAGAGGTCTTCGGTCTAAGTGCGTGCAACCCTTCGCCCGTCGTTACGGATCCGATGCCCTGGTCCAATTCGCAGGAATCCACGCCGGTGGTGGTCCAGAACAGGTACACCAGTTCTCCGGCATCGACCATGTCCGCCGTAGCATAGAATTCGTTGATCCCGTTTGCACCACCGCAACTGACACACAGGCACAGCAGGACCGTGAAAACAGTCGGCAATCCCGGAAATCTGATTTTAGGCACCTCTGACATTCTGGTCAGGATACCGGATCAGGCGATTCAGGATGCCGTTTCGCCCTCGGTGGCTGTCCGTGCAACACTGGGGCGCTGTACGTCAATCCGCTCGACAAGCACGCGACCGCCAATCGTTTCGCGGAATAAGACCGTCGCCTGCAGCGGGACGTGATGATTCAAGACTGTGGTAAACGACCAGCCCTGGGGGAAACGGACAGTTGCAGTCGGACCCAGACGATACGTCCGGCCCGTCGCGGTCGTAATGGCACCGGGGACAACCCTTGTAATTGTTTGCGAACTGGATGGTAGATTGCTGGCCTTCTGCTGAACCGGTTCCCACAGGAAGGCAGGCATGGATAGTGCGATAACCACTGCCGACAGTTCACCCACCCATCGGCGACGACGCCTGCTGTGGAGCCGCATGCCTTCCAGGCCCTGGCTTTTGACCCGTGGCGTTGCCGTCACGATCAGATCCCGTTCGCCTTGCTGAAACTGACCCGGACAAAGCGATTGTTGGCGATCGAATCACCACCATCCCAACCGACAACCAGTTCGACAGCGCGGTTACCGGTAACGGGAACGTCGCACGCAACGTTCCAGACAACCCGATACGCTGTGCCCCGGTAGCGAACTTCCAGGTCTGCGGGTGTCGACCCGCTGTCGGGCACAACAACCAATTGATCGGTGCCGCCGGCGACAGACGTTCCCAGGACCCAGTTTAATTCTGACGCATCGACAGGGTGGTCCGGGTCACAGTCGAACCCGGACGACGCGTCACCACCGATACAGGACAGGGTCGCCGCGCCGCCACCGTCCAGATCTGCCAACAGCCCCGTACCAGGGCAGCCGGCCGTTGCCGATGTCATCAACGCCGATCGGACAGTCTGGGCAAGTTCGGTCGCCGCACTTGCCCGATCCGCATCAGCCGACTGGGTTTGCGCCCAGTTAATTGCCGTAAACGAAAAATTCAATCCCAGGGCCAGGACGAGCGCCGCGACGCTGACTTCGACAAGGGTAAAGCCGGAACTGCTGTGTGAATGTTTTCTGGCCGTACGCATCAGTGGCTGCTTTGCACTGCGCCAGAAGCGGCAATATCGATGACACCCCATTGCTGGCTTTCCGTGTTCTCCAGGTAGATCCGGACCGGACATTCAAATCCGTCGGCACCAATCGCGCGTCCGTCGCGCGGATCGAATAACACGACTGACGTATCACCGAACACGGCAGGCCGTTCGCATACCGTTCCGACCGGACCAAACGACCCTGGTGCACCATCGACAATCTGGATTGGACGGGCAGCCGGACTGGTTCCCCGTTCGATGTCGACGCGAATCGCCGGAAACGCTTCGGAAACCTCGCCTTCGCCAGAGCCCAGGAATCCGTCGCCATCCGTGTCCGACCAGTCCAGGAGGTAGTCGGAATCTGTGTCGGACCAGCGGAACACTTCGATCCGGTCCGATTGAAACCGCAGCCCAATCGCCCGGCCTTGAGCCACGGCAAGTCCCCGGGCATTACGGATGCCATTAGCAGCAACTGTCATCGCATTCGGCAGCATTTGCTGTTCGGAAGCCTCACGGACATTGGTCACAGCCAATGCCGAGACAATGCCGATGACCCCGGCGACGACCATCAGTTCGACCAGCGAAAAGCCGCTCGTGCCTGTCGGCCGAATATTCACCATTTGTCTCACTGGCGGCCGGCCTCGTCGGCAAGCTTCCTGAGCACAACAACCGATTGACCCCGCAGCCGCCCGTTGGTCACAACGACATCGACTTGCGCAAGTACCGGCACCAGCAGATGAAGCGGCTGACCGTCAACTCCGTCGGCAAATGAAATCGACGCTTCCGGTGTCAGCCAGATTTTGTAGCCTTCATCAATCACCAGTTCCGGGCCCTGGACATCGGCAACAACGACCCGCCTGGTCTCGCCCTCGGCGTGGGCCGGCTGGACAGACAGGAACATCGCCAGCACCGCAATCAAAACGGCTGCTGTGTAGCACACCCAATCGGGCACCGGTTTGTCCGTTCGATCATTCATGGTTTTCTCCAGGTTCATTTCTTAACGCAGTTTGAACGGCCGTTGCAGGCGCGTTGTCCCATTGATTCGGCCACCGCCGAACGGATTGGCTTCGACACGGATTTCCCCCTGTGATCCACCGACAATTACCTTGTTACCAACACCGGTCGTCTGGGATTGCCCGCCGCCGAGGTCTTTGGTATCGCCATAAACAACGCCGCTGCGGTCATCAACAAACCACAGCCGCGATGTTCCACCGCCTTCCGAGCAGATTGCCGTGGCCGACGGCTCGAAGCTGGTAAAGGAGACCACGCCCTGGAAATAGTTAGCCTGGCTCAGGACGCGCTCGCCGGGCCGGTCGAATTCGATTGTCCAGCCCTGTCGGGCTGCAACATCGTTCTGGACATCCAGAAAGGATGCCGCCGACGTACCATCAACTTCGCAATCCGGATCGATTTCGAACGACTCCAGGTCGATCCGGCAGTCAACCAGTTCTGCCAGATCGGTGGCCTGCCAGGTCAAAGCGCATGTCCCGGTCCAGCAGTCGTCACGCAGGCCGACAAACCGGTTCTGTTCCGGGATCGCAGCATCCGCTGTCTTGTAGTATCGGCCGGTGCCAATATACAGCCACAGACCACCCGTGGCGCGATCCAGCTGCGTCGAATAGGCCAGTTTCGTCGTAAATGGTGTTTCCGATTCGAACATCACGGACAGTTCCCAGTTAGAGGGGTCCGGATCCTGGTCCTGCCCTGGTGCCAATCGCAACAACCGGCCATCGTGGTCCGAAGTCGTTCGCAGGACCATCGTCGGGAAATAGATCGCGTCGACCTTCATATCCAGGCCAATGTCGAGGGCCAGCGGATGGCTGACGATTTCGTCGACAACTGTGCCGTCAAAATCGGGCACGTCAAAGGTATGGGACGCGCATCCGGGATTGTCACCACCAACGTGGCGGACAAATAACCGGGCCCGATTTGAAGAATCAAAGTTGTAATCGGACGGACCATTGCCAAAGACCAGGTACCAGCACGCCGTATCGCGGTCTTCGGGATCTTCCTGGATGCGGACAACCGATGGAACCCCGGTTGTAAAACCAACCTGCCCCGACGATTCGGTCCACTCGTAGATCGGATCGGGATCCAGGGGATCGGTAACGTCCAGCATAAAGACAACCGACCGGTAGGTTGTGCCACCTGTTGTGATGGCCTTGCATCCCAGCCGCAGGCTGCCAACCAGGACGGTGCCCCATCCATTGGGGTGCAGCGTATCGTCGGCAAAGATCTGCATATCTTCGACTTTCAGCGGGTTGTCAACGTAGTACGTATGGCAATAGTCCTGTTCAGTCAACCAGCGAAGATGCGGCAGCAGCGCGTTGGGCACATAACCCCACAGTTCCGAGCCAACGTCGTACCCATCGCCATCGATCCATGCTTCGCCCTGGACATCATCGTCAGGATCTCGATCGCCATTGACGAAGCTGCCGACATTAAACGCGTGGATCATGCCGTCATTGGCTGCGGCAAACACGACCTGCCGTCGATCCTTGTATTCCTCGTAGTATTCGACGTACGTTTCATCGCCGTAGGTCAGGTCGAACCGGTTCTGCGGAGCGGCAACGACCACCGGTGTTCCGAACATGATGTCGCCCAGTTTCCAGGTGTTTTCCTGGGTACCAATGCGCAATGTTCGGTTGCGATAGGTGGTTTTGTCCCGACCGCGAATGTAGTTGATGACGTCTTCCGTCTCGGTGGACGGCGGCGGTGCCAGCCCCATTGGTGCGGCCAGGACTGCAGCGTTGGACGCCTCGAAGTCCAGGCGTACCGGTGTCGCCGGCGAGAATCCAAGGCTGGCATAGATCACACGATCATCGGCATCGCGTTCCCAGAGCAGCTTGCCGGCCTCGAACAACGATTCCAGCTCGGTAATTTCCTTGCGATCAACCCATCCGTTTGGAGGAACTGACTCGGTTACACCGTCCGGCGGATCGGCATCCTGCCACAGGTACGCAAAGGTCTTGTTTTCTGTAGCGTCAAACCGGTACTCGACGACCAGGTCGTCCTCGAGGACGAGTTCACCGGGGCTGTTTGAATCCTCGCGCAGGTTAAAAAAGCGGTCGACCCACAGGCCACGGGTGTATCCAAGCCAGTTGACGGTTTTGTCGCCATCACTGACCTCGGGATTGAAATACGCCTGCACGGCCAGCGCTTCACCCTCGTGGCTTTGTGTCAGCAACGACACCGAGGTGCCGGAACTGGTTCGCTTGAGAATCGTGGCGACGGCTTCGCGAATGGATTGCTCCAGCTCGTTGCCGTCGTCCGCAAAAAACAGGTTGTCCGGCGAGCCGTCGGCGTCATCGTCCCATTCTTCGGGTCCATCGGGGTTGCCATTACCGTTCTTGTCCTCGAAACCACCGTTAATTGCCGAATTCCAGAGAATCCATGGCGCGCTTCGCTCGAACCCGGTCGCGCTGGTGTCGCCGAACGCAAAGACATAGAACGTCTGGATGTTCTGGAACCCATCTATATCCGGCCGCATGTCAGTCGTATTGCCCCATAAAGCCACATCGTCGAGGTATTCGCTGCCGTTGGTCTCTGCAACGTTATCAGGCTGCAACCACTGGGGATGCGCATCAGGAGGCCAGGTCGTAATCGGGGTTGGCGGTGCCGGGTCATTGCCGTCGCCATCGAAATCCTGCAGCATTGCGGGCAGGTTCAGGTCCTGGGTCGGGCCGTCG
>JBFJWU010000112.1:0-9442 GCA_041623475.1 bacterium
GCCTCCGGAGCTGGATGAGGAAGAAGCCGAGTTTTACGTAATGGAGCTGGAAGACCAGGCATTCCCGATCGAAGACAAGGCAATGCAAAGTTGGAAACGCAACCTGGATCTGGCAGTCAAAGTCGGGGCTGACAACGAATGGGTTCGTAAGAGCCGGGATCGGCTGTTGGAGCTGTTTCCAGATGTTGCCCGGATCAAGGAAGAAGAGCGTCGGGACCAGGCGACCAACGAATTTTTCTATTCGTTCAAGTCGTCCAGTGAACAGGATGACGAGATCCGGATTGACGGTGCCAAGGTCACATATGTAAAGACGCCGTATCGAATCGAGAACCTGGAAGAACGCTATCAGTTGGCCAGTACGTGGACCCAGAGGCATCGGCAGGTTGTCCTGGGTGTGCGGCTGCCTGCACCCGAGCTGGTCTATTCCGGTGACGTTGTCAATATCGAGGGAATCAAGGAACTGTGGAACAGAAGTTTCCGAAATTGAGACGCTGGACGGCGCTGGGTACGGCGTTGATTGTGGCGGTTGGTTGCGCGTCAACGACGCCATACCTGGAACCCATGGCGGTCGAGGACAACCTTGCCGATACCCGGGGAGACCTGACGCAACAGGAAAAAGACCTGCTGTCCCGAATCCAGAAGGATCCGGGTGATTTTGATGCCTATTACAACCTGGCGGTCGCCTATGAGCAGCGGGGAGCGGTAAACGCTGCAGAAAATGCTTATCGCAAGACGTTGTTACTGGAACCCAAGCATATCGCAGCATCCGTCAACCTGTCTGGCTTGTATCGGGCCAGGGGGGATAACGGCAAGGCAATTGTAACGCTGAATGACCTTTTCGATACCGGCGTGGACGACCCACGTGCCCGCACCGACCTGGCAATCCTGTACAGGCTTGATGGTGATTACGAGCGCAGCCTTTACGAGTCCAGTGAAGTCCTCAGGCGGTTTGGGCTGGTATACGGAGCGATGCTGAACGCAGGCCTGGTTTATTACGACCAGGGTCGCCTGGAAATGGCGTTGACATTGTTCCTTGAACTGAGCCAGCAGTATCCCGAGGATAGTCCTGTGCACCTGAGTTTAGGAAATACTTACCAGGCTCTGGGTAATCCGATTGCTGCTGAAAAGGAGTACCTGAAAGCGATCGAACTCGATCCTGAGGCCTACGAGGCTCATAACAATGTCGGCCTGCTCAAATTGATCAAGCAGGACTATGCATCGGCGGTCACGGCGTTCAGCACAGCCGTATCGGCGAATGTCAATTTTGCTCTCGGCTATATGAACCTGGGTATTGCGTATCGAAATCTGTCAAAGTTCAAGGAATCGGCCCGCGCCTACCGACGGGCGATCGAAATCAGGCCGCGTTACAACCTGGCTTGGTACAACCTTGGATTGCTTTACGACGACCACTGGAACCGACCGGATATGGCAATTGACATCTGGGAGCGGTACCTGAAGGGATTTAACAAGGAACTGGACAAGGACAAACGGGAAAAAATTGAAAATCGGCTTGCCGCGTTGCGTAAACGGTCGGAAGAGATGCGTGCGCAGTCCGAATCCGAGTCAGAACCCGAACCCGAACCAGAACCAGAGCCCACTGCTGAGCCGGCTGCAGCCGCAACAGCCCCCGCGGAGGCGACGGCAGCGACCGAGCCAGGAGTTGCTGAACAGGAACCAGCCCCGACAGAAGCCAACGAAGGACTGGAGGCACCGGATTTTGTTGCGATTGCAGACCAGTACAATAACGCCCGGCTCGAAGCAGGAATGAAGGCTATTGATCCAGGGGTGTTGATGGAGACCCTGGCGACCAAGGCGGCCGAGCTTGAGCAGGCGAAGGGTGTTCCCTATACGTTTATTGTCGAAGTTACGGTGGAAGGCAAACCCAAGCTGGTACCGCGGCCATTGCAATAGATGACTGCCGCGACAGTCCCGGCTTGCTAAAATACTGCCTGTGGCACAGACACAGAAACATTGGCGACTGCGAATATCGGGCCAGGGACACAGAAAAACAATCATATGAGTTCCGAAACTAGAACATTAGCGACCCGGGCCGAGCTCTGGGACCTGGTGCTGCAAATATCCGATCAGGAATTGACCGGTCTGCTGGCATTGTCCGGCGAGAATCCGTTCGTAATGCAACTGGATAACGGGCGAGTTTCCGGGGTCGACGGGACGGTGCCCGACGAGGTACTCGCAGAGTCGTTTGTAACGGCTGGACTGGTCAGTGAGCAGGCAATGGGTCGGGTTCAGGCGACGGCCCGCGTGTCGCGAAGTCGCCTGGGGCGAATACTTGGCGACCTGGGGATGATGTCGCCAGGGGACGATGATATAGCTCCTGAAGAAGTCGAACTTGGCGGTGCCTTCAAGTACCTGCTGGGATGCGACGGACCATGGGAATGGCGGCAGGTTTCTCATGATCCCGGCGACTTGTCACTGGCAATACCGGAACAAATGGCATCAGCGTTTTCGGCGACAGCCAGTCCGCGTGAGCTGACTGATTGGGCAGGGCGGTTCGAGGACCTGAGACCGGTTGCCGTTCCGGGTGGTTTGCCTGTCAGTGTTCGGGAATTCCTGCACACGCTGGATCCCGGATTGGAGTTGCGGGATATCCTCAAGGACGGCGGTCTGCCACCCCGGGATGCGCTGGCGTGGATCGCAATATCACTGAAGGCCGGCTGGATCGCCAACGAAGAAACTGAAATTGTCGACGATTCCGGCACCGAAGAGCCCGAAATGATTGAAGAGGATGCCCTGGAGGAGGTTGAGATCCTCCTGGAAGAAGACGATCGTGAGCGGGCAGCCGAAGACGAATCTGAAGCGGATTACGATGACCTGTTGATCCTCGGTGACGACGACGAAGATACGTTGCTTGACAGTGACGAGATCATCATCGGTGCCGATGATACCGACGAACTGCCGCCGGGCGACGACCTGGACGAACTGGATGCAGTACTGGCTGGTGGACATGCGGACGAGACAGCCGAATTGGAGGCGGGTGACGGCGATGTACCTCTTGTCCTGGATGACGAGCCGGGGCCTGGTTCCGAGGCGACCGCCGTTGATCCTGAGCCGGATATGGCTGAGGAAGAAGGTGCTGCAGACGAGCCCGAGCCCATCGAGTTGTTCGAGGAACCAGACGGCGATACAGATGCCGAACCAATCGAATTGGTCGACGAGGAAACCGATCCTGAGCCGACGCCAGAACCTGCCGCAGCAGAGCCTGCGTCTGCAGCGGACGGTGGCAAACGCCAGAAGTTTTTCGAAAAGCCCGTACCTGACAGCATCTACCAGCGTCTTGGTTTGCCGGACGGGGCAGCCGGGCAGGGGATCGCCCAGGCGTACAGCAAACGCTTCCGTCGTGTCCAGAAGCTTCTGTCCGAAGAACCGGCTAGCGAACGTCTTGCGGCCTGGAAGGACGGGCTTCTGGAGGCTTATCGGATCCTCAGTCACACAGAGGCTGCCACCCTGTATGAAAAAATGACCACGGGTGCCGAGGCCAAGGGGGTCGCGGCTACGGTTATGAATGAAATGGGTCAGCGAGCGCTTGATCGCGGATTAGGCCAGATCCGCGAAGGTGTTTCGTTCGAAGGCGCGAAGTCCCTTCAGGAGTCGTTGAGCTGGCGAACCGACCTGCCGGAAGCCTGGGTTGCGCTGGGATTTTACCAGGCATCCCTGGAAGACGACGAGGAAACCCAGTCAGCGGTCGAAAGTTTTACCAAAGCGCTGGAACTGGATCCGGACAACGGTACCTACCGTTACTACCGTGCCGTAGCTGCGGACTTTGCCGGCATGCCGGATGTTTACGAACAGGACAAGGCCTGGCTGGCGGAGAACCCTGCCCAGGCACCGGGAAGCTGGTCGGCATTCGAGTCGTCCCGGTAAGGCATAAAATTGACCATTCTCGATATCGTGCAATATCCTGCGGAAGTCCTGCGGCGACCTGCAGATGAGGTAACCAAAATTGACGGCCAGCTGGTTGGCTTTCTGGACCAGATGCTGGAAACCATGTATGCTGCGCCCGGAGTCGGCCTGGCGGCACCACAGGTCGGCGAATCCATCCGTGTCCTGGTCATGGATCCGGGTCCGGATTTTGAACTCGGACCCTTGCGCCTGATCAATCCCCGGGTGACCGATGCGGCGGGACAAATAACCTGGGAAGAGGGATGCCTGAGTATTCCCGGGTTTTTTGCCGAGGTCGAACGCCCTGAGTCCGTCGCTGTTGAAGCACTTGACACGGACGGAAATGAAATTGAATTGGAATTGAGCGGGTTTCCAGCAGTTGTTGTTCAGCACGAGATCGACCACCTGGACGGAAAGCTGTTTGTGGACTATCTGTCCAGGGTTCGCTGGCGGTTGTTTGAAAATGAGTTCGGGAAGGACCCCTGGCGCTGGAAGTACGGGCAGAGACAGATATGACCGAGATACGGTCCGGCTGATTACGGATGCCAGGGAGTTCTTTTTTCCTGGATTGGGATGCGCTGGTGGCAGCGATTCCTGATCCTCCATGGACGACTGTGTACATGGGGACGCCACAGATAGCTGTTCCGGCGCTGTCCGGCCTGCTTGACCTGCCGGAATTTGATGTAACTGCGGTTGTCAGCCAACCGGACCGGCCTGCAGGGCGCGGACGGAAGATGACGAAGCCACCGGTCGCCGGGGCGGCGCTGGATGCGGGTGTGCGATTGCTTCAACCTGAGGCGTTGAAAGATGCCCGAAGCGAACTGGAATCGCTGGTTCCGCAACTGATCGTCGTGATGGCGTACGGCAGAATCCTGCCTCGCTGGTTGTTGTCGTTGCCGGCCCTGGGTCCCTACAATCTGCACGCGAGCCTGTTGCCGGCGTATCGGGGTGCTGCGCCGCTGAACGCTGCGATTCGTAACGGCGATCAATGGTCCGGAATTTCGCTGATGGGAATGGAGCCGGAAATGGATGCCGGCCCTGTGTTTTTTCAGCACAAACTGGAACTTGCGAATGACGAGACAGTTGGGACCCTGCACGACCGCACAGCGTTACTGGGGCGGCGGGTTATCGTCGAGCTCGCAGCGCGGCTGCAGGGCGTCGGCTGGGGTTATCATCCGCAGGACGACTCAAAGGCGACTTTTGCACCAAAGATCGAGGCAATGGACAGGGCCGTTGACTGGACGCTGGATGCCCGCGAGGTTGATCGCCAGGTGCGCAGCCTGACGCCGGTTCCGGGGGCACGCAGCCGCCTGGGATCAGACTGGATCAGGATTCACCAGGGACGGCCATTGCCGGATCCGGTAACCGCCGATCCGGGTACAATTATCGCGGCATCGGCTGACGGAATCGATGTCGCCTGTGGTGATGGCCGGTACCGAATCGTAGTTCTGCAAATGCCGGGTCGCAAGGCGCAACCGGTCGCCGAGTTCCTGCGGGGGGCCGATGCCGGAATCGGTCGGCGGTTCGACAGGCCGTCTGATTGATGACCGAACCCGGAAGTTTTCTGCACAGTGTCGAACTGATTGAACGCGTCGTCATTGACGATGCGTACCTGGACCTGTTGTTACGCAGCCAGCGCCGCCGACATCCCGGGGCACCCTGGTTGGGGCGAGTGCAGCGCCAGGCGTCTGGTACGGTCGAACACTGGATTCGGCTGGAGGCCGTTCTTGACCAAAGGCTGCGCAAGCCGTTGGCAGGATTGGCTGCACCTCTCAGGGTTATTCTGGCGGCAGCAACCTGGCGGTTGATCTTTGAAGACAACACTCCGGAGCATGCGATCGTGAATGACGCAGTCAATGCCTGTCGAGCGCGCGGCGCTGGTTGGGCGACGGGGCTGTGCAATGGTGTCCTGCGAAATCTGGCACGTGGGCGAGCGCGTTTGCCGGACGAGTGGAACGCCCACAACGATCCCTGCCTGCGCAATTCCCTGCCACGATCCTGGCAGAGCTTTTTGGGTGGATTTGCGTCTGATGAGGCGGTCCTCGACGGCCTGCGGATAAACCCGGGTGTCCACGCCATACGTGCAACTGACATAGACAGCCCTGTGCCAGGAGCGGACGAAGTGACCGGGACGGGCAGTCGTTGCTGGCAAGTCCGGGACCCGGATCGATTCTGGAGCAGTTCGCACTATGCGGAGGGTCATTCCTGGATTCAGGACCATGGAATTTTTCGCTGGCTTGCAGCTGTCCAGACAACGGCAGGCGACCGAATCCTGGATGCATTCTGTGCGCCAGGGGGCAAGTTGCTGGAATTGGCCTCCCGGGAGGGAGTCGACGTTGTCGGGCTGGACCGAAATCTGGATCGTCTGGAACTGGTCCGGTCCGAGGCCGCGCGACGCCGGGTGATCTGTCCGGAACTGCGGCACGGGGACGTCCTGGGCAATGATACCTTTGGCGACGGGGAAACATTCGACCTGGTCATCGCCGATGCGCCCTGCAGTGCTTCCGGAACCTTACCACGCCATCCAGATGTGGCATTACGGATAACGACAGAGCGTGTCCAGGAATTGGCGGCAAACCAACTGGAATTGCTGGATCGGCTGGCCGAGGTTGTCAGGCCTGGTGGGGTGCTTTGGTACGCTACGTGCTCGGTGTTTCCAGACGAGAATGAATCGGTCATTGATCGTTTTCTGGTCAATCACACGGATTTCAAGCGGGTACCTGTGTCCCATCCACTTGATGATTCGGAGGTTGACGTAATAAGAGTCTGGCCGCACCTTCACGGGGCTGCGGGTTTTACGGCCCAGAAGCTGGTCAAGTCGGAGTAAAAAAAAGAGGCGCCCGTCAGGGACGCCTCTGCAAAAGGTCAAATGGTCGTCTGGTCTTGCCTGCTATTCCTTGATTGAAATTGGAGCCTCACCATCTTCGGGAAGCTGGTCCAGGACTTCGTCGTTGGCATCCAGCAGGGTAATTGACAAGTCAAGATCTGGTGACACGACTATGCCGCCCTCATCGGTTGCACCCCCCAATTGGTCGTAGGGTACCGAAATGCGGATACCACCAACAACAAATTTAAAGCCGGCCGTGCCAACGGCGGTGCCGTCTGACTCTGCATAGACCGTCATTCCGTCGACGGATGCGTCCAGCAGGATGTAGTAGGTTTCATCGCCAGGATTCTCAACCAGTTCGATAAATCCGTTTACACTGCGGGCACCGCCCTGAGTCGCAGGAAAGACGATATCCGTAAAAACCATTTCAACGAAAAACTGGTCCAACTGGCGGACGATGTCGATGTGCGCCAGGTCTCCGCCACCGCCGTCGCCCTGGGCGTCGGCGATTCGCCGTGCGGGCCATAATGGCATTTGAAGTTCGATTTCGATGCCTTCAACAACCTGGGTAATTACCCCGATTGATTTGCGAGACAGGTCTCCGGCTACGTCAAATGTTTCGATGACAACTTCGATGTCTTCGCCTTCAGGAACAAGAATATCCAGTTCGCACGATCCCTGAATCTGGCTGGCCGTGAATGTCGCCGGTTCGGCTGCTTCGGTCAGGAAGCTGCCGCTGATAGTGACTTCGACTGTTTCAATGCCAGCGGCAGCCAGGTCACAGCCCTCAACGGTTACGTCGGTGGGTCCGGTACTGAATTCACCGCCAGAAAATGCAGCTGGTTGCAGCGAAATCCTCAGGTCCCCTGTGCCGGCCTGGCTGCAGGCAATAGTGGCCAGCGGCAGGAGTAGCAGTATGGTGGTCAGTTTCTTCATTACCGTACCTCCGGTATGGACAACGGAATGGTTACATTGCCGTTGATCTTGGGGTCCACCGACTGCTGGTCAGCAAGCGGGTTGGGTGGATCGATACCGGCATCTCCGGCGCGGGGTGAGCGATTTTCGGAACCCGGTGTACCGCCGGCACCCTGGCCGGGAACTCGTTCTGTTATTTCGACGGCGCGTCGCGCTTGCGATCGGTTATCCACTTTTGAAGTGGCCTGGTCATTCAGCATGTCCTGCAGGCGGATTTCAACTTCGTTTTCCTTCTGGGATAGTTCCTCGGGCGATAGTTGGACCGGATCGCCACTGAAACCACTGTTGCCAGCATTTACGAAACCGCCCGCGGACAGCGAAAACGTATTGCCGGCACCGTCCTGAACGTCGACCTGCCCGGAAAAGACGACAACATCGGTATCACCATCAAAGTCGACTCGGAAATGGGTGCCACGCACACCGGCGACAGCGGTCGGGGTACGGACCTTGAAGTCCGGTTCCGAACTGAACAAACTGCCGACAAGTGTTTTGATCTTGCCTCCGAGCAGGTCAAACATGCTGGATCGTTCCTGCTTCTGGGGCTCGTAGAGGAATTCAGTGATTTTGAGGCCCGTGTTTTCTGCCAGGGTCATCAACGATCCGTCTTCGAACATGATTTTCACTTTGCCGTTGCCGGTGCGAACGACATCGCCCAGGTGAACGGGGTCCTCTTTCTGGAGTTGGATGACTCCCCCGGAAGCCCGTTCAACTTTGGGGTTGCCGTCCAGCGCGATTACCCGGCCTACAGATTCCGCCGCAGTTGCGGGGACCGCAACCAGCGATACCGCGGCAATCAGCGCCAGGAACGAGAAACTTTTCATCTGTAACCCCCTAGAGTGTCACGCCGAATGAACCGGTAATAATGTGCCGGCCAAACGTATAAAGATCGATGCTGGACTGTTTGTAGCCCGTATAGCCCAGCGTCAGGTCCGTGCGTTCGCCAAGGCCGATACGCACGGCTGAATTGAAGCCAAATTCGTTGTCCGTCCGGTCAACCGTTCCCTGTCCGGGGATCAGGAACGGATTGCCATAGATCCGATTGAAGAAGTAGAGGCCGCCGCTGATATTGATGCGATCAATTGGGCGGTAGTTGGCACCTACCTGGATCCGGTTGCCAAAAAACTTCCATTGACTGGCTGAATCGCTGGTGGCGTTGATGTGCAATGAGTAGCCTGCCAGCAGGTCGGCATCTTCGATCAGGCTGATCCTGGCACCAAGTGGCACGGCAATATTGACACCATCACGTTCTTCGGCATCGTCAAATGCACTGTATGTCAGCAGCATGCCACCGTTCGCTGTAATCGATTCGCTGACGTTGTAGTAACCTGCCAAACCAGCGGCAATCGACGATGAATAACGCGTCGCGTCCTTGAGTGGGCCAATTGCAGAAATCGAATACTGGACAGGGATATCCAGGCCCCAGCTTTCGGCGTTGTAGGACAGGCCGCCAAACACCATTGGCTGATAGGCGTTGTAATCCTCGGCCGCACTGTTGCCGATATGGACGCTGCCGTACCCGGATGCACCGATGCGGCCCGAAACGCCTTCGTCGTCGCCGAACTGGCCACGGAGCGCCGTATAAAGGGCCGTCCGGAATGCTCCGGTCGAGTCCGAAATGTCGGCGTGATAGATCGCCGCCAGGTCATCGTCAGACTGAACCAGGGCCGGGTTGGTGTCCCACTGTTCGATGAATCGCAAGTCCCAGAAGACGTATTTCGTATCATCGTCGGGTTCGCCGCC
>JBFJWU010000113.1:0-9411 GCA_041623475.1 bacterium
CCGAGCCGGAAACACCCTGACAGCAGCCAATACGGCGGTATTCCCGGCCGTTATTTTGCTATAATGCGATGTTTGGTTGACGCGCTGGATGACTGAAAACAGCCTGAAATCATTGATAAAACTGTCCACCTCCGGGGATTTCAGGCAGAAAGACCACGATGAGCGAAGAATATCACCGAATTCAAAGACTCCCTCCGTACGTCTTTAACATTGTCAATGACCTGAAGTACAAGGCCCGGCGCGACGGTGAGGATATTGTTGACCTGGGAATGGGTAATCCAGACCAGGCTACTCCGACGCATATCACCGACAAACTGGTTGAAGCGGTCCATAATCCCCGCAATCACCGCTACAGTGTCAGCCGCGGTATTTTCCGGCTGCGGACCGCGATATCGGAATGGTACAAGCGACGGTTTGATGTTGATATCGATCCTGATCGGGAAGCGGTGGTCACCATTGGATCCAAAGAAGGATTGAGTCACCTGATGCTGGCTGTGACCGCCCCCGGGGATACGGTCATCGTCCCTGAACCGACGTATCCAATCCATACCTATAGCGTTGTTATCGCGGGTGGCGAGGTCCGGAACATACCCTTGCTGCCTGCTGATGGGCTGGCCGACCGTATTCGCGAGGCGGTCGAGGACACCTGGCCCCGGCCCAAGACATTGTTGCTGAGTTTTCCCCATAATCCGACAACCTTGACAGTTGACATTGAGTTTATGTCACAAATGGTTGACCTGGCACGGGAAAATGAACTTCTTCTTATCCATGACTTTGCCTATGCGGATCTCGGGTTTGATGGCTACGAGCCGCCAAGTATCTTCCAGGTTCCCGGTGCCAAGGATGTGGCTGTCGAACTGTTTACACTCAGCAAGAGTTACAACATGCCGGGGTGGCGCGTCGGCTTTGTTGTTGGCAACGAGAAACCGGTACAGGCGCTGGTCAGGCTGAAAAGTTACCTGGACTACGGGATGTTCCAGCCGGTCCAGATTGCCAGTATCATTGCCCTGGAAGGGCCACAGGACTGCGTCGACGAAATACGTGATCTGTACCGGGGCCGGCGGGATTCGTTGATCCGCGGCCTTAACCGTGCTGGCTGGCCCATCGAATCGCCCAAGGCGACGATGTTTGTCTGGGCTCCGATTCCTGAACCGTTCGCCGAAATGGGCAGCCTTGAGTTTTCAAAGATGCTGCTGCTGGAGGGGGGCGTTGCCGTCAGTCCCGGTATTGGTTTCGGCAAACATGGTGACGGTTATGTCCGAATGGCCCTGGTCGAAAACGAGCAGCGGATCAACCAGGCCGTTCGCGGAATCCGCAAGGTATTCCAGAAACATGGGATTGACCCGTGAGTTCCCGCGTCCTTGTAGCCGGTTATGGAAATATCGGGAAGCGCACCTGCGCGATGCTGGCCGCCGGTGGCCTGGAGCTGGTCGGCGTTGTGCGCCGGACGCCTGGGCCATTGAGCGAATTTGCAGACCTGCCAGTCTATGACTCGATTGCTGACGCCCTGCCTGCATCTCGACCAGACATCTTTGTCGAGTTAATCGGTGGCGTTGACGACGCCGCATCCATGATCCTGTCTGCCATCGACGCGGGCGTTCACGTCGTAACGGCGAATAAAGCGGTCCTGGCAAGTCGGGGACGCGAAATTGCGGCGGCGGCTGCGTCGCAGGGCGTGTCCGTGCTGGCAGAGGCCTCGGTCGGCGGAGCTGTGCCGGTAATGCGTGCATTACAGGTCAGCCTGGCCGGCGATGACATCTCGAGCGTCCTGGGCGTCTGGAATGGTACATGTAATTACATCCTGACCCGGATGGAGTCTGACGGCACGGCGTTTGACGACGTGTTGGCTGAAGCCCAGCGGCTGGGCTTTGCCGAGCCGGAACCCGGGCTGGACATCGATGGTGATGACAGCGCCCACAAGGCCGCGGTCATTGCCCAGACGGCGTTCAGCCAGTTCCCGGATCCGGAGCAGATTGAAGTGGACGGGATTACCAACATCCGCCTGGATGATATTCGAGTGGCCCTGGGACAGGGGTACCGCCCCAAATTGATAGGCATTGTGTCTGAGCGTCCAGATGGCCTGCTGATTTACGCAGGTCCGGCGCTGTTGCCCCTGGATCATCCGGTTGCCCGCCTGGACGGTGTAACCAATGGGATCAGCATCCAGTCCGATGCCGTGGGCAGTTTGTTCCTGTCTGGCCCGGGTGCCGGACCGGGGCCAACAGCGGCCGCGGTCGCAGGGGATGTGCTTTTCCTGGCCAATGGTGGACAGCAGGCACCCCGAGAGCCAAAGGAAACACGACTGTCCGACCTGGACCAGGTCGAATTTCCGTTTTACCTGCGTGTCGACGTTCCGGATCAGGCAGGTGTCCTGTCTGAGGTCAGCGGAATTCTGGCCCAACATGGAATCAGTATCGAATCAATGGTTCAGCCGCCCCACGAGGGCGAATCCGTGTCGATCCACCTGACGACCCACGGTGCGGCAGTCGGGGCCGTCAAGGCAGCAGCGGGCCAGCTCCAGGAAACGGATATTGTGTTTGGGGCTGTGCTGTGGATGCCGATCCTGGATGAGTCGGATGACTGATCCTCGACGCGTCTATTTCCTGCAACCGGATGGCTGTGCGGACGAGCCGATCGCCGAACTGGACGGGAAGACCCCGCTGGCCGCGGCCAGGACTCCCAATCTGGATCGTTTGGCCCAACAGGGACGCTGTATCAGTCTGGAAACGATCCCCAAGGGATTCCCGCCCGGCAGTGATATTGGCAACATGAGCCTGCTGGGGTTTGACCCTAATCAGTTCTTTACCGGTCGCGCACCGATCGAAGCCGCGGCCATGGGGGAAGTACTGGCGGACGATGAAGTTGCGTTCCGATGCAACCTGGTTAATATCGACCATGGCCAGGATTCGCCGGTTATGGTTGATTTCAGTGCCGGCCATATCGAAACGGACGAGGCGCATCAGTTGATTGCGGCGCTCGCTGAACGATTGCCCGGGGTCAGGTTGCTGCCCGGGGTCAGCTATCGCCACATTCTGGTTGCGCAACCCGGAAGTGGCAGTGCCGAGACAACCCCCCCGCACGATATCCAGGGACAGTCAGTAGACGCATACCTGCCTGTCGGCGATTGGTCCCGGCAATGCCTGGAATGGATGGGCATGGCACGCGAGGTCCTGGCGGAACATCCGGTGAACCAGGCCCGCATCGACCGCGGCGATCTGCCGGCGACGGATATCTGGCTGTGGGGGCAGGGTGGCGCGACGCAGTTGGAGTCGCTCGAAACCCGGCACGGGCGGACTGGAGCCATGATCACAGCCGTTGACTTGCTGCGGGGATTGGCTGTGCTCACCGGTATGCGAAACATTGCGGTTCCCGGGGCGACCGGTTTTATTGATACGAATTACGCAGGCAAGGCGCAGGCGGCCATTGATGCACCCGAGCCATTTGTATTCCTGCATCTCGAGGCACCTGACGAATCGTCACACATGGGCAGCCTGCCGTACAAAATTGAGTCGCTCGAACGGTTTGACGCTGAAATCGTCGGGCCGATCCTGGCCGATGCAGAGCAGGCGGGCGCCCTGATTGTCGTTACTCCGGATCATCCGACATTGATCCGGACCCGAACCCACGCCCTGGCCAATGTTCCCTGCGTTGTCTGGGATTCCCAAAACCTAGTTGACTCGGGCGTGGCGGGGTACGATGAATCGATCGTCGAAACCGGTGAACCGGTACAGGCATGGAGGTTACTGGACAGTGTCTGGGACTGAAGGAACAATCAGCCGCGGAGTCGGAATCGACGTCGTCCGTCTGACCGAGGGTGCCGCGCGTGAAGCGGCCCGAGGTGTTGGCCTGGGGGACGAAGAAGCAATCTATCGTGGTGCCCTGGAGGGGTTCTACCAGAGCCTGCCCGAAGTGAACTTCCGAATAGCCAACATTTTTGGCGAAGCTGATCCGGAGTGGATTGACAGGGTGCAGGCGTTCAAAAATCAGGAGATGCCGGACGCTATTTCCGTCGATATTGGCATCCACGTAGTCGAATGCCTGACCGCGTGCGCCCTTGGCGGGCGCAATGCAATGAGCGCTCTTGTTGTTGCGCACGAGGGCACCATCCGGAGAATTCCGGACATTTACATGGACAAAATCGCCTGTGCGCCAGAGATTCGCGATGTTATCAATTTTGACGACAAGCCGTCGGACCTGCTGCGGGCGGCAGCCGATGCCAAGAAATCTGCGGTAGATGAGTTGCGCGTTACGATCCTTGACCGGCCGCGAAACCGCCACTGGATCGATGCAGCTCGCAGTGTTGGCAGTCGAGTGCGATTGATCGCAGATGGTGACCTGGCCGCAGCGATTGCGACGGCGATCCCGAATTCCGGGATCGATATGTTGGTGGGCAGTGGCGGCGCGATGGAAGGCTGGTTGGCTGCGGCAGCGATGCGAGGCTTGGGGGGCGGATTCCAGGGGCGATTCCTGGTCAAGGACGACGATGATATGCGTTCTTTGATCGATGCCGGATTTGATGATCCGCGCAAGCCGATCAACCTGGACGAGGTATTGCCGGAAAAATTGATTTTCAGCGCGACCGGAATTACATCGGGTGATGTCCTTGACAGCCTGTCTTTTCGTGATGGACGTGCTAACAGCCACTCATTGATGGTGCGGACAGCCAGCGAAACAGTTCGCTGGATTCACAGCGAGCGACTGGTCGCCCGCAGCTGATCTGCATGCCAACCGCTGAACGCGAGGCGCGGATGCAGGCCGTGGCATCCAAACGGTCCAGTTTTGTTACGGTCCTGCTGGATGGCGTCCACGATCCTCACAATATTGCCGCCGTTCTTCGCAGCGCCGATGCCTTTGGGGTACGAGATGTGCATGTTGTCGAGTCCGGCCAGCAAGTACGGATCAGTAACAAGGTTGCCCGGGGAACACAGAATTGGGTCAATCTATATCGGTATCCGTCAGCCACTGTCGCCGGCGGACATCTGCAGCAACAGGGCTATCAGTTGCTGGTCGCTGCCGCCGGAGAGAACGGGATTGAATTGAACGAATGGATGCCAAGCCAGCGCACGGCGTTTGTCTTTGGTAACGAACACGCTGGGGTTCGTGAGGATTTGCGGAACATTGCAGACGGGACGTTTCAAATCGATATGGTTGGTATGGTAGAAAGCCTGAATATCAGCGTAGCCTGCGCGATCACATTGCGACACGCCCGGACACGCCTGGCGGCCGAACCCCGGTTGTTGCTGGATCACGCCGACAGGCAGGCGCTGGTTGAGCACTGGGGGGCCAGTGGCTGACGGCCGCGTAAGATTTGCACCGAGTCCAACCGGCACCCTGCATCTGGGCAATGCCCGGACGGCGCTGTTTAATTTTCTGCTCAGTCGGGCAGAAGGGTATACGTTCATCTATCGCAGCGAGGATACCGATCGACAGCGCAGCACGCGTGACAGCGAACAGTCGATCATCGAGGACCTGCGCTGGCTGGGACTGGAATGGGACGAAGGTCCGGACCTTGGGGGACCCTGCGAACCGTATCGGCAGAGCGAGGCTGGCGATTATTACCGGGGCGTTTTGGAACGACTGCAGGACGACGACAAGGTTTACCCTTGTTTTTGTACCCCGGAACAACTTGATAGCGACCGGCAGCAGCAGCAGGCAAACAAGGAAAACCCGGGCTATGTCGGGCGTTGCCGGAACCTGTCGTCTGAACAACGTCAACAGCATGAGGAACGGGGAGATCCCCACGTCTGGCGACTGCGAATACCTGAATCCGGAACCGTGGATTTTGACGACATCGTCAGGGGCAAGGTCTCGTTCCCGGTTGGCAATCTTGGGGGGGACCTGATTCTGGCTCGCCGAGATTTGTCACCGACATTTCATTTTGCGGTCGTTGCCGATGATCATCGAATGAAGATTTCCCTGGTCCTGCGAGGCGAGGACCACCTGACCAATACAGCCAAACAACTGCTGCTGTATAGGGCCCTGGAATGGGCGCCCCCGCGATATGGCCATATGGCGATGATCCTCGGGCCCGACAAGGCGAAGTTGTCAAAAAGGCACGGCGACACGTCCGTCCAGCAATACAGGGCACGAGGAGCCGTCCCGGGCGCACTGTTGAACTATCTCAGCCTGCTGGGATGGAATCCCGGCGACGACCGCGAATTGATGGAACTTGACGAGATCCTGTCATCATTTTCACTTGATCGTCTGGTCAAGAGCGCGGCCGTGTTTGACGAAAAAAAGCTGGCCTGGATGAACGGCCAGTATTTGCGACAAATGGTCCCCGGTAATTTTGTGCAGTTCAGCCGCCAGTGGCTCGAGAGTTACCATCCGGAATTGATCGAACGGATCGGTGACCGCTGGATCGAAGCGGTCCTGCCATTGTTCCAGGAAAAGGTAGAGTTCCTTGACGAATTGCCGGGCCACCTTGAAATATTTGTTGACGGCCCGGTGGCGTACGGCAAATCAGAAGAAAAGATTGCCAGGATGGAATCGGCAAAACCGATTGCCCGGGTCCTGATTGATGCGTGTGACGACGTGCCATCGGGGCTGAGTGCCCGACTGGACTGGTTTGAACGGACCAAAGAGCGCGCGGCGTCCGAATCGGGGGCGACCGGGAAACAATTATTCCAGCCGCTGCGCCTGGGAGCGAGTGGCCGGGCCGGGGGGCCCGATCTTGCGCAACTGTATGCGTTGATGGCTCCGGAGTTGATCAAGGCCCGGTCCCGGTATTTGCTGGAGTACGCAGGCGGGGAAGATGAGGCTACAGAATGACGATTCAACTGTTTGATACCGCATCCCGGGAGGCACGGGATTTCGTGCCAGCGGACCAGGCCAACGTCCTCATGTACGTCTGCGGCCCGACGGTTTACGATGACCCTCATCTGGGCCACGCACGGGCATCGGTGGTGTTTGACGTACTGTACCGGGTTCTCCGTCGGCAGTACGGGATCGACGGTGTGACATACCTGCGGAACTACACGGATGTCGATGACAAGATCATTGTCCGGGCAAATGAACGGCAGGTTGCCATCGACGACATAACAGAGCGCTATATCGACTCTTACGAGGTCGCAATGGCGGCCCTGGGTTGCCTGGATCCGGACCTGAAACCGAGAGTGACCCAGGTGATGGACGAGATCATCGCCTACGTGCAGAAGCTTGTCGACAGCGAGATCGCCTACGCGGTTGACGGGGATGTGTTCTTTTCAATCGATGCATTTCCGGCGTATGGGAAACTTTCGCAACGGGGGGCCGATGAACTGCAAACCGTCCACCGGGTCGAGGTCGATCCACGCAAGCGGAATCCCCTGGATTTTGCCGTCTGGAAGTCTGCCAAACCCGACGAACCCAGTTGGGACAGCCCGTGGGGTCCAGGACGACCGGGGTGGCACATCGAATGTTCTGTTATGGCGACCCACTTCGGTCGCAATACCCTGGATATTCACGGGGGCGGGCAGGACCTGATCTTCCCGCATCACGAAAACGAAATTGCACAGTGTGAGTCGCTGACCGGTGTTCCCTTTGCCAACTATTGGGTCCACAATGGTTTCGTTCGGATTGATGCCGAAAAAATGTCCAAAAGCCTGGGCAATTTCACAACCGTCTCTGAACTGCTGGACGTCTGGCCTGCTGAATGTCTGCGCTACTTCCTGCTGTCGGCCCAATACCGAACGCCCCTGGATTTCACGTTGCAGGCCGTTGCCGAAGCGGTAAAGGCACTGGCACGAATCTACGACGGCTTTGCCTGGCTGGACATCAAGGAATCATCGGAAATTGAGCCGACAGCCAAACAGCGGGGCAGACTGGACAGGCTTGCGGTCAACGTTCGGGCTGCTCGCAAAGGGCTATGGACAGAGCTGCAAAACGACATGAACACACCGGCCGCGCTGTCAAACGTGTTTGACGCGGTTCGCGAAATGAACCAGGTCATCAGGGGATTTCCTGAAGGCGTCCCATCAGCGGCCAGTGATGCCAGGGCTGCTGCTGCTGAATTGCTCAGCGATTTGCGGGAATTGCTGGGAATCTGCCAGGGAACCGCAGCCGAGTTCAACGCTACCTGGAACAGGGCTGCGGCGGCCATCCTGGGCATCGATACTGCGGACATTGATGCCCGCGTACAGTCTCGCGAAGATGCCAGGCTGGCCAAAGACTGGGATGAAGCAGATCGAATCCGCGACGAGTTGGCGGGGCAGGGGGTGGTTCTCGAAGATGCGGGCACGGACTCGAGTTGGCGTATTGATCCGTTGGCTGCGGCCGACACCCTGCGAGGTTAGCACTCCTGGACAATGCGATCGGCCAGCGTGTGCAGCGGGCTGTGCAGTTGATCCTGCCGTCGTGGACCGGTGCACGAATCGAACCGCTTGCTGGCGATGGTTCCAACCGGTCGTACGTACGAATTCTCCACGATGATGGCCATCGCGTCGCGATGGTGCTGGCTGCTGACGATTTACACGGTGGCAAAGCGGAAGAGGTCGGTAGCGGCGTTACCGATGACCAATTGCCGTTCGTGGAAATCACAGAACTGCTAACGACTGCCGGGTTGCCGGTGCCGATCATAGACGGTTGGTCCAGCGACGAGGGTGTCCTGATTATGGAAGACCTTGGTAGTTTACATCTTGCTGATTGTTTTACAGACGGGATCTCGCCCCTTGATCACTATCGAGCGGCCCTTGACCAGTTGGTGGTGTTTCAGTCGTCCCGGTTTCCCCCGGAATCCGTGATTGCCCGCCGTGGTTACGGATTTGACCTGTGGCTCTGGGAATTTGAGCATTTTGTCGAATACGGAATCGAAGCCCGGCAGGGTATTGAGCCCTCGTCCTATCCGCGAACCGAATTGATGTCATCATTCGCCGATCTGTCGCGAATGATCGCAGAGTGCCCCAGGGTGCCGGTTCACCGTGATTTCCATAGTCGCAATCTGCTGATCAAAAAGGGGCAGGTGCGTTGGATTGACTATCAGGACGCATTGATGGGGCCGGCCTTGTACGATGTCGCCAGCCTTTTGTTTGACGCATATGTCAACATTGACGAGGTTCACTGCCGAGAGCTTTTTTCAGGCTACCTGTCACAGGCCAGGGAACGATCTGTCCCCGTGTCCGACCATTCGGAGGAATTGCTGAATGTCATTGCGGTCCAGCGTATGCTCAAGGCTGCCGGACGATTCGTTTATTTCCGTGATGTGAAAGGGCTGTCGGGATATGTCGAACACATCCCGGGCCTGATGAAACGCGTCGCTGGAATTGTCACCAATCTGGACGGGCAGGTTCCCGCACTGGATCGTGCATTTGCACTGATGTTACCGTTGGTTCCTGAGTGGGCGGGCGGTTGACCACCACGTTCCACACGCGAAATTACAAAAAGAAGCGTTGGTAGTCGTCCGGTAAATGTTCAGGATCTGGTAAATCCGGCGGC
>JBFJWU010000114.1:0-9315 GCA_041623475.1 bacterium
ACTGGCGCGCGCGCGCCGACGACGGTGCCAGCGTTGGTGTCTGGTCGGAAACGGTGAACTTCAGGCTGCACGTCGTTGACACTGACACGGACGGTGACGGGATCATTGACGATGATGAGCTGGAGTTGGGTACCGATCCGAATAACCCCGACACGGATGGCGATGGCCTGACCGATTTCGAGGAACTTGAATTGGGTACCGATCCGACCGATCCGGACACGGATGGTGACGGCATCCCGGATGGCGACGAGGTTGACCTTGGCCTGGATCCAACAAAAGTCGATGATCTCAGAGTTGGTGGAGGCGGGTGGAATTGCAGTGCGCACAACGCCGGTTCGGATGCCAGTGGGATCCCGCTGATGCTGGTCCTGATTGTTGGCGGCGTTGCAATTCGCGGCCGTTCAGTGTTCTTCCGCCGCAATGCGGACGGCTGAGCCTGGTATTTCTGGAGGATGCGGGATACGCTAGTGGGCCTACTTAACAGGGCGATCTTGATCTGTGCCGTTCTGGTGGTTGGGCCTGGTACGGCACTGTACGCCGACTCGACTGATTTCGAGCTGGCACAACCAACACCAGCGGGCGAGGGCGGTATCCTTGTGCGCGGTGCCCGGGTTCCCAACGGTACCTGGACGGTCGGAGGGATCCTGCAGGCCGAATCCTTGCCGGTCTCCGGGTCACTGGGGCAGACATCGCGGCTCGAACCACCTGAAGTCGGCCTGAGAACGCAAGGGCGGCTGTTAGTTGGTCGTTCAGTCGTCGAGCGCGCGTACTTGTATCTGGATGCCCCAGTTGTACTGTACGAGGATCAGAATCTGTTTGCGGGCCAGACTGCCGGTTTCAATGACCTGTCGGTCGGCGTCCGCACAACTTTGTTTGATTCCGAAGTTTTCGCGTTGGCCGTTGATTTGGTTGGGACATTTCCTACCGGTCGATCAGACGTTCTTGGTGGCACAGACCTGCGGGCTGTGCAGTCGACGTCGTTGTTATTGCTGGAGACGAATGTTGCCGGGTTCTACGGACGGCTGAATGGCGGCTACCAGGAACGGCAGCGAACAAGGATTGATCGACTTAATGTCGTCGTCGATGATCGGATCGTTGGTCGTGCTGCGGCGGGATGGTCATTTTCAGAACAGCGGTTAGATGTTTTTGGCGAGTTTTCAGCCGCATACCAGGTCGATGTATTGCCCAGTCAGGATGTATTGATGGCAGACGCAGGGGTCGGACTGCAGCACGAGATTGCCGGCTATCGACTGACAGCAGGGTTTACAATTGGAGTCGGTGATGGTTATGGCGTGCCAACTTATCGGATGATTGCAGGTGTCTACCACGAACTGCGCCAGCGCGCGGAAAATCAGGTGATTGAGGCTCCACCGGAAACCGGTGAACTGACAATTCGTTTTGTGGACCAGGACGGCAAATCTGTATCCGGCGTAAGGGTCGATGTGCTGCGGGACAGCTTGATAATTGAATCCGATTCAACTGGTCGGGGCGGTGATGTCGAATTTGAGTTTACGTCTGGTACCATCCTGATCCAGGCATCCCACCACGATTTTGAACCTGCAATGCAGGAGTATGTGATTGTGCCGGGCACGGACACTGAAACGTCGCTGTCGCTGACCCGAAAACCGCCGCCGGATCCCGGCGAACCAACTATTGAAGAACAGTGCGGTGACGATGCAAATTGCAAGTTGCGGCTTTGGAAAGAAAAAGTCGAGGCCCAGAACTGACGTCGCCGGGTCCGGGCCTGGCCGGGGTTCTCGTTTGGACGGCCGATGAGTCATTCGCTGGAAAACTGCGGCCGTTGTCAGATCAGGCCCGCTGGCGGTTGGATGTGCGATCGGATCACGACGAAATCGTCCAAGCGGTGCGAACTGGCCACGATGAATTGCTGGTGTTGGGGGCTGATCATTCCGGTGATGCAGCGATAGCGATTGTTCGCAATGTGCGCCGCATCAAGGGACATGGACAGTTGCCCATTGTTGCGGCGACAACGGATTACGACTTTGACGTTGATCTCTTGCGAGCCGGGGTGGATCGCGTCGTACAGTGTCACCGTTCAGAAGACGTCTGGCAGGCGGCCATTCGTGATGAACTGCGTAACAAGGCACTTGCCCGGGCATACGCATCTGCACAAACCGCCTCGATCGAGCTTGAAATGCGCAAGCGTCTGGAGACCGCACTCGAGGCGTCCAACGAGGAGCTCGAATCTGCTGTTCGCGAACGGACCGGTCAGTTGCGACAATTGGTTACCTATCTCGAAAATCACAGGGAACGTGAACAGGAGCGGGTGGCGCGGGAAATTCACGACGAATTTGGCCAGCTACTGTCGTGCCTGAGACTGGAATTGGACCTGCTGCAGGCCAACGAAGCACGTGAAGCTGTCCAGATTGATTCCGGACTGGAGAACGCCCAGGCTTTGCTGGATGATATTCTCGACAGCGTCAGACGCATCGTTTCCGGTCTGCGGCCAAGAATCCTGGACGAACTGGGAATAATTGATGCGATTCGTTCAATGATTTCGGATCTGGCCGGTCGCCACCGTCTGGATTTCCGATTGAAGATTCCGGACAAGATCGTACAGATGGATTCGGATACTGCGACCGGGCTGTTCCGGATCGTTCAGGAAGCGGTAAACAACGTCGTCCGGCATTCGGGGGCGTCGGAGTTGAATGTGACGATCGAGGCCGAAGCGGGATCGATTACAGTGATGATTGAGGACAACGGATCCGGAATACCCGACAATCTGGAAAGTCCCGGGTTCGGACTGATCAATATGCGTGAAAGGGCGACGGCATTGGGCGGGAAATGCGTGATCCGGAATCGAGCTGTTGGCGGTACGGCGCTGACCGTATCCCTGCCGACCGGTATCGGATACTAGCCATATGTTCGTATCCGGAAAAGGCTGTTGGGCCAGGTGATTCGTATTTTTATTGCCGATGACCACGCGATGTTCCGCGACGGGGTCAGGAGGATTCTGTCGATGCAGTCCGGGATGCATTTTTCCGGTGAAGCCGAAAACGGCGGTGAACTGTTGCGCCGGGCCAGGCAGGAACGCTGGGATGTCCTGTTGCTTGACCTTGGTCTGCAGGACATCCACGGTCTGGAAGTCATAAAACAGATTCGGCCGATACAGCCCGACCTGAATATTCTGGTCCTGACTATGTATCCGGAAGAACAGTATGCCGCCCGGGTTTTTCGCGCCGGCGGGAATGGTTATATCAACAAGGGCAGTCGTGGAAAAGAACTGGTTGACGCAATTCAGCAGGTATATGCAAACGGCTTCTATGGCAGCGCTGATGCCCAGAAGTTGTTTGCGGAGATGGACAACTCCCCGGACAGTCCAATGCACGAACAGCTGTCGGACCGGGAGTACGAGGTGTTTATGTTAACTGCGGAAGGAAAGTCGACCAGCGAAATCGCGTCAGAGTTGAAGCTGGTCGCGAGCACGGTCAGTACCTATCGGAAACGAATCATTGAGAAACTGGGTCTCCGGAATGCCCGTGACATCGTAAAATATGCGATAGAGAATGACTTGTTGGCCTGAGTCAATTATTGCGAACCGATCGCGTATCGGACAGCAATGTAATTTAGTCCTCAGGGGGCCGTCGTACCGGCCCGAGATGTTGCATCCACGCATCATCACAATTACAAATTTCCGGTAATCGGGCTTGATTTCTGGCATAAAGCTTGCTAATTCTGTGCCAATGGGAACCATAAAAAACAAAATGTCCCGTGCACTCGGCAGCGATGCGCTGCACACGAGTGCGGTGACGGATGCCCGTTTTGTCCGCGGTGCGCTCTGGCTGCTTGTACTGGGGCCCTGGTTCGGCATTACACTGCTGTCCTACGATGCCTGGCGACACGCGCAGCGTATGTCTTTTGCCGCGGAGGAAGTTCAAACACTGACAGATATTGCCAGCGAAATTTCTGGTCTGGTACGATCCGTCGAGCTTGAGCGGGGACTGGTTTTTTCCGGAATCGGTTCCGACCCAGCGGGCGAGAGGGACATTCAGGACGGTCTGGCTCGACTGGAAGCGTTGGTTGCCCGGTCTATGCCCGATGAAAAGGGACGGGTTGATGAGATCCGAAAGCTTCGTGAAGTCGCAGTTCAGATTTGCCTGTCTTCGGAGGAGCAACGATTCGGTTGTTTTTCGGCACACTCGAATGTCGTCGGGCAACTGATTTCACTGGCGGAAGCTGCGCAGTCTGGCACGATGAGCCAGATGGCAGGAGTCTTGTACTTGCGGTACGTTGCCGTTCTGCTGGAAAGAGAGGCCATGGCGACGGTTCGGGGGTTGGGTGCTCGGTTGCCCGGCGCTGACACCGACGTTGGCAATCTGGTTCGCTACTTTGACATAGCGGTAATCAAACTGCAGGATTCCAGGCGTTTGCGGAAAGTCCTGGGCGGACATGACATTCCCGAATTTCCCGCAGTTGACTACTCTGAAGAGGCCCAGAGCCTGATTGAAGGCGGTGCTTCGCAGGCAACATCCTGGTTTGAAAAAATGACAGCAGGTGTCGATGCCCTTTACCGGGTCGAGCAGGAACTGCTGCGGGAACTCGCAGATGAAGCACTGGGCAAAAGCACCGCGGCGCGAAAGCGATTTCGCAACATAGCGGTTCTTTTTGTGTTGTTCGGGGTCGCCGGGTTGATGGTAGGGGTCGCGACGGTAACACGGGTGAACCGGCAGTATTCAACAACGCGGAACCTTCTGTCCGCACGATCGGAACTGCTTGATGAACTGGAACAAACGCAACACGAATTGTCAGGAATCATCAGTATTGCCGACGATGCCATTGTCAGCGTTGACGATCAGCACCGAATTGTTCGGTACAACCTGGGTGCTGAAAAAATATTCGGATTCGGCTACGACGAGGTAGTTGGGCAGGACCTTTCCGTATTGCTTCCCGAAGATGTCCGCAAGGGACATCCGGAACATCTCCGAAAGTTTGCAAAAGCGCCAGAGGTTTCCAGGTTAATGCGAAGCCGGAATGCAGTTTTCGGTCGTCGCAAGGACGGTAAGCTATTCCCGGCGCGCGCATCGATTTCGAAACTCGAGACCTCACGTGGCATCATTTTTACCGCAATCTTGCGTGATGAATCTGAAATCGTCGCGGCGATGGACGAGATCGAGTCTTATTCACAACGTCTTGAGGAGATGAACAGCGGCCTGCGTGCCGCGGTAAAAAGCCGTAACCAACTGTTGGGTATGGCCGCCCATGACCTGAGGAACCCCCTGACAGTAATAAAGGCATCCGCGGCCTTCCTTTCTTCGCCTGCCTTCGGTACGCGGGAACGGGATGAGGCGGATTTGCTTGACCGGATCTCGGGTGCTTCAGAGTTTATGCTGAAGCTGATTGAGGACGTTTTGGACATATCCGTCATTGAAAGTGGCGAATTGAGACTGGAACGGCAACCAACTGTTTTGAATGATATCGTTCTTGAGGTCGTCGATATCATGGGGCCGGCTGCGGAACTCAAAGGCATTTCAATATCCGTAGATCTAGATGATCGCCTACCGAAAATTTCTATTGACGGAAGCAAGATTTCCCAGGTCTTGCAGAACCTGATCAGCAACGCGGTCAAGTATTCCGAGCCAAAAACCCGAGTCATTGTGAAAACAGAAAAAAGCGACCGAGGGGTGATGTTCAGCGTCAAGGACGAGGGGCTGGGGATACCTGAAGTTGAGTTAGGGAATCTGTTTAAACCATTCGGCAAGCTTTCGCCTCGGCCAACCGGCGGCGAGAGAAGTACCGGGCTTGGCCTTGCGATCGTTCACCGCATCGTGTCCGAACATGGCGCTGAAGTCGAAGTTGTCAGTAAGGCGGGGCAGGGATCGACATTCTCAATCAGATTTCCAGTAGATTCCACGAAGGATTGATTTGCAAGGCAGCAACTATCAGTTGATGCCAATCCTCTTTACAACAACCCTTTCTCCACCATTTCTTCCCGCACGTGCAGGTACTCCTCTGACCGCTTCAAACGATCGGCACCCGTTTCAACGGCGACCTTCACCATTCTTGGATATCTGGCCGAGATCTTCTCGAACGCCTCCATATCCAGTTGAAACAGGGTAACTTCGCGACTGGCGATACAGCTCGCTGTGGCCGGACTGTTTGATATCAAACTGATCTCGCCAAAGAAATCACCCGCTCCCAGATGGTTGATGATTACCTCGCGGCCAGCGTCTTCGGATTTTGTAACGACGACATCGCCGGTGTCAATTACGTACAACCCCGACGGGCTGTCTCCCTCACGAATAATAAATTCGCCGAATGACACAGTCCTGGGACTGAATTCCTTGATCAGCCCAAGTTGTTCGCCTTCGTCCAATGTTGAAAACAGCGGACTGATTCGGAGAACCGCGCCGATCAGCCGTTTCTTGTAATAATCGTGCAGGACCTGGGACACTTCTGGATAACGTGCAGCGATTACGGCCAGGTCATCACGATTGATCGACAGGGTTTCGACCCGCGTCCGGGCACCAACACTGGCAGTCCGGCGAGCACCCGAGAAGAATGCCATTTCGCCAAAAAATTCAGACTCGCCCATTCGTGCAACTTCAGCATCAACACCGTCCGGACCTTTGCGTGTGACTGAAACTTCGCCGGAAATAATGATGTAAAGGACGTCACCTTTTTCACCCTCACGGACAATGGATTTGCCCGGCGAAAACGTTTCAAAGCTCAATCGGTCAATTAACTGCTCCAGGTGTTCCGGCATCAGCGCAGACAGCAGGGGGAGTTCAGGAAGCTTGTCAACGATCGCCTCTATACTTTCAGGGCGGTCTGTAACGCTGGCATGGATTGCCATCTGGTCGACAAAGTATTCAACGGAATCCAGTTCATCAGCTTCCAGATGCCGGGCGAGGGTTTTCCGCGTCACCTGGATTGACTCTTCGTCGGGCACAATTTCGCCAAAAACCGACCTGAAATTCCGAGCAGAGTCCGGGTCTACCCTGCTCGCCAATCTGGACAAGGCCTGTTTGGTTTCCTGCTGATTCGGATCAATTGCGAGGATGCGCTTGTTAATGCCAATAGCATTCAAAAGGTTGCCATCCATGGCTGCGCGATAGGCGGCGACTCGAAATATTTCCAAGGCCGCTTTTTTGCGACCGCTTAGAAGCGTTGACTCGCCGAGACGGACCATCAGGCTGACATTGTCGGGGTCATATCGCAACGCCTGTGAGTACAGCTTGGCGGCGCCTTCATGATTGCCGCTGCCAGTAAGGACATCGGCTTCGCCAAGTATTTTCTCGACATTTTGAGAGGATTTGTCCAATTTGGTGCTCCTGTGCATAAATTATAGTCGATCAAACCGGGCAAAACGGTTTCAAGTTTTTTCTACGCCCACGACAGCGCAACGATATTAGGCTAAGTTAATCTCTACTGACGGGAGGTGGCAAATGTTTAAATTTCTTCGGTTGGCGGTAATCGGTGTAATGCTGGCAAATGGCACGACGTACGCGGAGCCAGACGGTCAAGTCACTGAGAAATCTATTGAAGTCAAGCCCGGGGATACATTGTCGAAAATCGCCGAAACGCACCTCGGTGATGCCGCGAAATGGTACATTCTGCTGCGATTCAACGATATTCGAGATCCAAACCTGATCTATCCGGGCATGAAGCTGAAATATTCGGAGAAAATCAAGTCAGGTGAGATTGTCGAGGCAGAGATCTTTTATGCAACTGAGGGTCAGGCGATGTACAAGTGGAAGACCCTGGAGCAAGTATTGAAGACCGGTGACCGGGTGCCGGCCAAGGGCGAAATCTCTGTAAAAAAGGGCACAGTTACGCTGCTGTTGCCGGACAAGTCCAAAATTATCATGGGCGAGAATTCTGTCCTGAAGATCAAGGACGTGTTTGCCAACACCGAAGAAAATGTCTTCATGTCGTTTTTCGAGAATGTCCGCGGGCGGATTCGCTACAAGATTACGGAGCTGTTTGGCGAAAGTCGTTTTGAAGTTGAAACAAGATCTGCGGTGGCAGGGGTACGAGGTACAGAGTTCGAAATTTTTGTTGTTGACGGCCAGGATGTCAAGATTGCGACACTTGAGGGTGCTGTGGCTGTCCGCGGCAACAATGAAGAAAAATCGACTCTGGTTGAGGCTGGCGAAGGGGTGGTCGTAGACACTTCGGCGGAAAAGATTTCAAGAAAAACCCGGTTGCTGGGCGCGCCCCAGAACCTTGGGTACCGCAATAATCCAAACGGAACAATTACCTTTTTCTGGGAGCCCGTGCAAGGGGCAACCGACTATGCCCTGTATATTGCCGAAGATCGTGATTTTGCAACCGGTGTCTTGATCGGCGAAATCAAAGGTAATGATATTACGATCCGGCAGGTGCCGGAAGGCCGTTATTACCTGAAATGTGATGCGATCGATCCCGAGGGGATGTCCAGTGTCCCGGGCAAGGTTGTCCTGTTGATGATTGATTGAGCGCCTGTCGTTCAATAATGTCTGTGAGCTGACAAACCGGAAACGCCCGCACTTCCGTCGGTGCGCAGGCCTGTATGGGACAAGTAAGTCGTTGTAGTTAAAGACTTTTCCGGGCGCGGGGCGGGTTTGGGTTGATGCCGCCCGACTGTGGCGGGACAGGTTGCATCATCTCGTGCAGGCCCGTTTCATGTACAATCGAAAATGATTCAGTGTGGTTCGAATTGTATTGCAGATCAAAGGCAGTTGCGACTTGGGACGGCTGGTATATGTTGCGGGATTGATTGCGATGTTTGTGCCCGGGGTCGGCGTTGCCGAGGATGCGAAATTGACCAAAGTCCTGTTTCTTGGCGATTCGCTGACGGAAGGGTATGGGGTTCGACCGGAACAGGCGTTTCCGGAACGGATCAAGCAACTCGCGTCCACGCGTTTGGGGAAAGACATTGAAATTCTCAACGCCGGAGTCAGCGGATCGACTACCGCCAGTGGGCTGGACCGTCTCAGGTGGTATCTGAAACAGGAACCGGACATCCTCGTCCTGGCCCTGGGCGCGAATGACGGGTTGCGGGGGGTGCCGCCGGAGTCCAGCAGGAAGAATCTGGAGCAGATTGTTGTCGCCGCGAAACAGGCCGGGCTGACGATTGTCCTGGCAGGGATGATGCTGCCTCCGAATTACGGGCCAAAGCATACGTCGGAATTCCGGGAAATGTTTGCTGCAATCGCCCGGAAACATGAACTGATCCTGATTCCGTTCCTGCTAGAAGGGGTCGCTGGTGACCACCGCTATAACCTGCCTGACGGGATCCATCCGAACGGGATGTTCGGCCTAGAGATCAAGTGTCCATCGGCAAAAGTTCATGCGGGCTATGTGCGCGACCCC
>JBFJWU010000115.1:0-9256 GCA_041623475.1 bacterium
AACCCAGGACCTCCTGTACAAATGGTATGGCAAGGGCGGAATCAAACCGGTGATCTGCAAGGAATGGCCTCTCCACCAGTTGCCGGACGCGCTTGCATCCGTTGAATCGCGGGAAAGCTACGGCAAGGTCGTCTTGTTACCTTGATTGTCCAGGCGCCCGCTCCGCGACAACGAAAGTGGCTGGCTGTTTTCGCAGTGGGCCTGTTGATCGTGGGATGTTCGCTCGAATCTGCCACCGGCAATCTGTCCCAACCTGGTGCGACAACGGGTACAACGAACAGCGGTAACGACGGGCCAGGTTCCCTTGGATGCGAACAACTGGATCTGGATATACTCGATATCCGGAATCCCGATACATCCAGGCTGGAAATCCTGATGGCCACCGAATGCGAGCAACGTCCGGTCACGGGACTTAGCGAAAACAACACCAACCTGACGGAACTCCTGCCTGGCGGGCAGGCCAATGAATTGGTGGCCAGGGTCTCGACCGGTGGGACGCCGTTCATGTCGGCTTCGGTGCTGGCCCTTGACGCTGCCGGACTGTCCGGGGGCACCCTGGAAACCTCGCATATGATTGACTCGGCTATCCGCTTTATTGAGCTCCTTCCAGCGGGCATTCAGCCAGGGATCTACCTGATCAACCAGACCGACGGATTTGCAACCGATCGATTTGCGCCCATTGGCACAACGCGCCCCGCAGCCATTGATTTCCTCCACAGCCTGACCAGCTACACGGTCAAAGACGGGCCGATTCAGCTGTACAGTGGCGTCGAAAGCGCCGTCGTTGTCCTTGAACAATACGCGGCGACAAACACGGCAACCGCGCTGATTGGCACGGTGTACTTTCTGATTGCCCACAAGGACCTGGGCGCCGGATCAAGTCGGATTGATGCCGTCCAGCGTCTAAAGGACACAAGTTTTGGTGCCTTTGCAATCGGATTGCTTGGGGATGGGCTTTCCGAAGACGTGGTCGCTGAAATTGGCGTAAACGGAAGCTTTTCTACTGCAGATTCGGCGCTGCTCCTGGATGGGACAAATTCCATCATCCAGTCGATCCAGTTATTTTCGGAACAGTTTTACCAGATCGAGACGTGCGCCAAAGCCCCGCCGTCGGCTGGAACGTATGACCTGGAGGTCTCTGTCGCAACCCGCGGTGTCGCTGGGACCGTCACTGTGCCCGTGGACGCGTCGCTGTATTCGCCGGGTTGCTCAATAACCGATTAGTAATCCGATTGGCGAGGCTGGGCATCAAACCTGGTCGCGTCCGAATCGGCTGCGAATCATTCGGGCAAGCCCGAGCGGCAATGCCGGCAACGCCGGAATAATCGTAGTTGCCCAGTCAAAGTAATCGCGCCAGGCAATAATCTGGCCATCTTTCAACTCGAATGTTCCGCTGACCTTGACTGGCAGGTTCAGGCCCGGCCCCGAAATGGTGTCGATTCGTTCGGTCAGGACCGTGTCACCGTCCGCAGCGATTGCAATCATTTCGACATCAAAACCGGTAATCACCTTCGACATTGCCCGCAGCTGCTGCATAACCGCTGTGCGCCCCCGCGCTGGTGGTGCGGGCACGTTCTGGTACACGACATCTGGGTGCAGGAGTGCCTCGGCGGCATCCATGTCAAATGCCTCGGCCGCAGCCAGGAACGCCTGTACCGCGGCGATGGGATCACTGGACGATTTTCGCTTGCTGCCAGGATTTTTGCTGGCTGCCTTTTTCCCAATGGTCTTTGAACGTGTGGTCATAGTTAACTCCGGATTGAAACGGTTACAGGTGGTACAACATCCAATACACACCCCATCCCGACACGACCACAGTCAGCCAGGCTGGGAATGTCAACCGCGCGATCCGCCGGTGGGCATCGATGTTGCCCGCCAGGCCGCGCCGCACAGTGGTGATGGCCATTGGGACAATCACGACTGCAAGGATGGAATGTCCGATCAATAATGCAAAGTAAAAGGTCCGCACAGCGCCCTGTCCGGTAAATTTGTGCGACCCCAGCAATGTCCAGCGCGTGACGTAGACGACCAGGAACGCCACGGCAAAGCCACACGCCGTCAGCATAGCTTTCCTGTGGGCATCGATTTGTCCACGCGCGATGAAAATCCGGCCCAGGACCAGTGCCACACCGCTGCAGACAATCAGGGCCGTATTGGCCATTGGCAACCAGGTTTCAATCATCTGGTATTTCGGTGTCCGAGTCCTGGTCCGCGTCAGCCCGCATTGCCCGCCAGATCAGATACCCGATAATCCCGGCAACAATGAAGGGTGCCGGGACGACAATGTAGATGCCCCACGATGTCGGTCCCAGCAGTTCATCCAGGCCCTTACGGTACTGGTGAAACGCCTGGACGGGTCGAGAAACAAGAACGCCGACGACCATAGTCGCCGGCGCAACGAAAAATGTACAGAATTTCTGGATGGACACGCGGTCCTCCTGTGCTGGCTACCAGCCGAATGCAGTCCGCCGCATTTCGGCAACAAACTGTCCTTCGCCCATGCCAAAAATGACGATGAACGCAATCAGGATCGGTGGCAAAGCCAATGTATAAATCAGGCTCAGGCGCTCGTACTTGAGGTGCATAAACACCGCCATGATCAAGCCAGCCTTGGCCAGTGCCAGCATTACCAGCACAGACCATTTCAATGGTTCTGGGTGGACACCAAAGAAGTCCACGCCATAGGATACGACGCTCAGGACGAACAACAGGATCCAGACCGTGTAATAGGCTTTCAGGGATGGATGCCCAGCTTCAGACATAACGTAATCCTCCTTCGATCCGGACTAAAACAGGTAGAAAAAGGCAAAGATAAAGACCCAGACCAGGTCAACAAAGTGCCAGTACAATCCGGCAACTTCGACGCCTGTATAGTCGTCAGCCTTTTCAAATGAGCCTTTTTTGATTCGCAGTGCCGTAATAAACAGGTAAATCACGCCGATCAGGACGTGGAACCCATGGAAACCGGTCAGCATGAAGAACGTCGCACCAAACTGATGGGCACCAAACGGGTTCTCCCAGGGTCGCACACCTTCGCCAATCAGCGTTGCCCATTCCAGTGCCTGCATCCCGACGAAAATCAAACCGAAAATCGCCGTCATCAGCACCAGCAGGAATGACTTGTTCTTATCGCGGGCATAACCGTAATTAACAGCGAGGGCCATGAATCCGCTGCTGGAAATCAGGATGAATGTCATGATTGCAATCAGCAGCAGTGGAACCTGCGTACCACCGACATGCAGGGCAAAAACCTCACTGGCGTTCGGCCACGGGATATTGGCACCGGCACGCGCAGCCGCGTAGGCCGCCAGGAAAATACCGAAGACAAATGTGTCGCCCAGCAGGAAGATCCACATCATGGCCTTGGGCCAAGGAACGTTGTAGGTGGTCTCGTCCTTGGCCCAGTCGTGGACCAGGCCCTTCAGGCCACCAGGTAGTTCTTCTTGTGTCGTGGATGCCATCAATCGCTCCTTATCACGTTAGCGAAAGCAGTATAAACATTAATACCCAGACGCCCAGCATAAAGTGCAGGTACAGTCCGGTCAATTCAATTCCCAAATGATCCTGGCTGGAGTACTGCCCACTGCGTCCCCGCCGGAGGACAACCTGCAGCGCCACAATGCCACCAATGACGTGTGCCCCATGGAGGCCCGACATCAGGTAGATGAAACTGGCAGACGGATTGGTTGACAGCAGGACACCGTCTGCCAGCAGTTGTTGCCAGCCAAACACCTGCGCCACCAGGAACAACACGGTCAGTCCCAGCGTCACGGCCAGCCACGACGTACTGCGACGCGCATCACCGGCACGGATCGCCCGCAGTGCGAGCCAGGCGGTCAGGCTGCCAGCCACCAGTAAACCCGTGGATCCAAAGAACGCGGTTGGGACATTGATCGAAATCCAGTCCACCTGCCCCATACGGACGACATAGGCGCTCAGCAGCAGCGAAAACAGCAGCGTCATCGCTGCCAGCAACAGCCAGACACCAATCTTTGGTGCCGGAATCGGGAACGGCTGTGTCTGCCCGTTCCTGTCATTCATGGCGACAGTTGCGTTCACCCGGCACCGGATTCCGCAGGCGCGTCCTGGGCGATAAAGTCCTCAGCCGCGCCCGGCGTACTGTATTCGTACGGCCAGCGGGTTACCACTGGCGTTTCGGCGCCCCAGTTGCCATGCCCAGGCACGATGTCAGGAGTCTGCCATTCCAGTCCGGCACTGCGCCATGGGTTGTGACCGGCTTCTTTGCCCGTCTTCCAGCTGATGACCAGGTTGACCAGGAAGATGATCTGGGCCACACCGACAATCAACGCCCACACCGAGATAAATGTGTTCAGGCCGCCGACAGATTCGGGGGCGCTGGTGATGCCAGAGAACGAAAAATATCGTCGTGGCAATCCCTGGACACCGACCATAAACATCGGGAAAAAGATCAGGTAGGCGCCGACAAACGTCGCCCAGAAGTGCGTCTTGCCCATTTTTTCATTCATCAGCCGGCCAGTGACCTTGGGGTACCAGTAATAAATACCGGCAAAAATACCAAGGATTGCCGAAATGCCCATAACAAGATGGAAATGGGCAATGACAAAGTACGTGTCGTGCAACGGCACATCGGCAATCACGTTGCCCAGGAACAGCCCCGTCAGGCCGCCAATGATGAACGTACTGACAAAGCCGATCGCGAACAACATCGGCGTATTCAGCTGCAGGTTGCCCTCCCAGAGGGTAAAGACCCAGTTAAAGGTTTTGACCGCCGATGGTACCGCGATAATCAACGTCGCGATTGCAAACCAGTAGCCGAAAAACGGGTTCATACCGCTGATGAACATATGGTGGGCCCAAACGATAAAGCTGATGACCGCAATCGCAATCATCGACCAGACCATCGCGCTGTAACCAAAGATCGGCTTGCGCGCATTCGTTGAAATAATGTCTGAAGCGACACCCATGGCCGGCAAGATAACGATATAGACTTCGGGGTGCCCGAAATACCAGAACAGATGCTGGTACAGGATCGGGTTGCCACCTTCATAGGCCAGCAGTTTGCCCCCCTGGAACACGGTCGGGATAAAAAAGCTGGTCCCCAGCGCGCTGTCAAAAAACAGCATGACGCCACCGACAAACAGTGCCGGGAACGCCAGCAATGCCAGGATCGATGCGATAAAAATCGACCATACGGTCAATGGCATCCGCATCAGCGTCATGCCCTTGGTGCGGAGCTGCAGGACCGTCGTGACGTAATTCAGGCCGCCCATCGTTCCGGCGATAACAAACACCGCCAGGGATGCAATCAACATCTGGATGCCGGCCTCGGCGCCCGGTGATGCCCCCGGCAGGATTGACTGCGGCGGGTTCAGTGTCCAGCCACCGCCAGATGCGCCACCCGGCACAAAGAAGGCCGCAATCATCAGGATGACCGACACAAAGTAGGTCCAGAAGCTGAGCATATTCAGTACCGGGAATGCCATGTCCCGGGCACCGATCATCAGCGGAATACAGTAGTTGCCGAACCCACCCAGCAGCAGGGCCGTCAGCAGGTAAACAACCATAATCATCCCGTGCTGGGTCACAAACTGCAGGTAATTATCGGCGCGGATAAAGTCAAACTCGCCGGGGAATCCCAACTGTAGTCGGATCATCCACGACAGGACCATTCCAAACCCGCCAACTGCCAGCGCCACAATTGTGTACTGGACGGCAATGACCTTGTGGTCCTGGCTGAAGATATACTTGGCCCAGATCCCCTGGGGCTCGTGGTGGTCGTGATGTTCGTCGTGTCCCATCTGCTTACTCCTGCTCGCTGTCGGTGGATTCGACATCGGCTGATTCTGTTGCCTCGGCAACCTCGCCGTCCGATTCATCCGCAGTTTCATCTTTTTCCGTCGGTTCTGGCTCGGGCTCGGACAGGTTCATCATCTTTGCCACAGTCATCTGGTTTTGGGCCCAACCGTCCCACGCGTCCTGTTCAACAACCATCACGGTGCTGCGCATCAGGTAGTGGCTGACACCGCACAGTTCGGTACAAAGGACCTGGAAATTGCCGGTCTTGATCGGGGTGGCCCAGGATTCAGTGATAATCCCGGGAACCGCATCCATCTTGATCCGGAACTCAGGAATATAAAAACTGTGGATGACATCTTTGGCCCGCATACTGAACTTGGCCGGCCGATCCTTGGGCAGAAACAATGGTCCAAAGACAAGCTGGTCATCGTGGCTGGCCGGGTCGTCGGGATCGACACCGAAAAAGTTTGAATTAGAAAACAATTTTGGATTCGTCCGCCCCAGCACACCGTCCTCGCCAGGCAAGCGGTAACCCCACGCCCATTGCCACCCCAGCACGTCAACTTCCATCGCGTCTTCAGGTGCGTCCAGGTAATTGGCGTAGATCCCCAGCGCGGGGCCCAACAGAATCACGCAGCCGATCGAAACAATAATGATCAGCGTCTTTTCCAGTTTGTGGTTCTCGTGCCAGTTTTTGGCAACGAGTCCGTCGCGGGTACTGAACTTCATGATCGACACACCCATGATCAGGTGCAGGACGACAAAGACGATGCCGGTCACAATTGTCGTGATCACCAGCGTGTCATCGATACTGCTCCAATTGGAAGCCAGTTCCGGGAACCACCAGACCTTGGAAATGACCAGCGCGGCACCACCGATGCCGATGCCGAACATGATCAAAGCTAACGTTGTTGCGACCATCTATCCGTCCTTTTCCTGCAGGAACTGAATGTCTGTCAGCAGACTGACGTAAACAAGTTCGAATTCTGTCATTGAATATTTCATATGCCGATTACCCATCGTCCGGGGCCAGCATCGACCATGACCACGCACATCAGCGCGGCGAGGTACAGGACAGATGCCAGGAACATGCGTCGTGCCGCCGGTACCGTTACCGGCTGCCGAACAAACTGGACTGTCCGAAACAGGTAATACGCCGTCATGGCCGTTGCCAGCACCAGGTAAGCGTCGCCCGCGACACCTGCCGCGTACACCAGCGCAACGGCCGGAACCAACGCCAGGTTCCAGGCCAGCATATGGCGACGGGTCACGGCCTCGCCCCTGGCCACTGGCAGGATTGGCAGTTTCGCACGTCGGTATTCCGATTCGCGAATCAGTCCCAATGCCCAGAAATGGGGTGGCTGCCAGATGAACATCACCCCAAACAGGATCCACGCTGGAATCCCGATTTCACCGGTTACAGCTGCCCAGCCGATCAGCGGCGGTGCCGCACCGGCGATTCCGCCAATAGACGTACACAGCGGTGTTGTTCGCTTTAGCCAGACGGTATAGATCAGGACGTAGAAAAGAATCGTCGAAACGGCCAGGACAGCCGTCAGCAGATTGACAGCCCAGCTGAGCAGGACAAATGACCCGGCTCCAAGGAAAATCCCCAGTGCCAGGGCCTCGCCACCTGTGACCCGGCCGGTTGGCAGCGCGCGGTGGTTCGTACGGGCCATGAACCTGTCAACCTCGCGGTCGACAAAGTTATTCAGGGTGCTGCTGGATCCTGCCGCAAGTCCGGTACCCAACAGGGTCAGGAAGACAAGTTGCACGTCAGGCATGCCGCCCTGGGCCAGCCACATTCCAGCAAACGTCGTAACCAGGACCAGCAGTGTGATCCGTGGTTTGGTCAGTTGCCAGTAGTCCTGCACCCGGCTGAAAACCGGGTGCCCGGATCCAATATTGCCGTTGATTGTGCCCGTTGCAGCCAAATTAATACTTGCTCATCTGTGCCGGTGCCAATTGGCCCCGGATCGGTTGTTTGATACGATTTTTCGTCTTGCCGGGCGCGGGTCCCGCTGCGAAATCCCCCTGATTCGCATGCAATCAGGAAAGAAAACAGGGTAGCAGAACAGTGCGAATGCGGCGAACGCTGGCAACCGGTTTGCCCTCACCACAGGCACAGTGTCACAGCCATTCGTGGCGGGTTGACTAGTTGACTTTGGCTGTCAACTGCCTGGCAATATCGACCGGATCAAGGGGAGGAGCAAAAGCCCCGACCACCTGGCCATCCGGATTGACCAGCAGGACCGCCTGTGTATGGTCGACCATTAATTCCGGCTGGTGTTTATCGTCCGATGCCGAGTGGCCCCCGTCATCGTGCGGCTGGTGCCCCGTTGTGCCACCGTGCTCGGCACCGTGTTGAAAGACGACACCTACCGCGCCGGCAAGCGGCTTGACCACAGTGATATCCCCATGCAGGCCGATAAATCGCGGATCAAACGATCCCAGGTATTCAGCAAGTACCCGGGGAGAATCCCGATCCGGGTCGACGCTGACCAGCACCACGGCTGCCTTGTCGGCCACTTCCGGGGCATGTGCATCAAGCAGTTTCCAGGTCTGTGCCAGGGTCGACATTGTCGTCGGACACACATCCGGGCAATGGGTAAATCCAAAAAACAGCAAAGTCCAGCGGTCTTTGAATATCCCCTGGTCAATCACTTTCCCGGAATGATCGGTCATGCTGAACGCCGGAATCGTTGGCCCGATTCCGCTGGTCTGTGTTGGCGGGTGGTCGCTCTGGTCAAGTAAATGCGGCGCCCCCAGCAGAAAAACGATGGCCGCCACCAGCAGCACCAGGGCGACACCGGCAACAGGTAGCAATAATTGGCGCCACCCGCCGGTCGGCGCGGGTGCCCTGTCCGGGCGTCGCGCACTCATACTGGCGCTGCCTGCTGCGCGCGGCCAAACCCACCCAGCAGTTCGACCTGCACAACACACAGGGAAATGATCCCGGCGGCAACGATTACGTGCAACGTCGTCATCGGAATCGCCAGATCAAACAGCACAGAACCGAAACCCAGAACAACCTGAACCAGAACCACCCAGACCAGTATCCTTGCCGCGCGCGCTGCCACCGGACTTGTCCGGTCGTCCCGTCGTACGTTTGCCATCAACGGCATCGTCAAGCCAGCCAGCACGACCCCGACGACCCGGTGCAGCATGTGAATGGTCTGGATCGAGCCGTCCGGGACCAGCGAGCCATGGCATAGCGGGATATCGGGGCAGGCCAGGCCGGCCCCGTTGTGCCGCATCCAGGCACCAACCAGGATCTGGAAAAACGCCAGCCCGAAAACAACCCGCGCCAGTACCAGCGGAGCCCCGTCGGCCCGGACGGGAACTTCACGACGACCCAGGCGCCACCAGACCAGAACAACCGCTGACAGGTACAGCGTGCTGACCCCCATATGGATCGAAATTATTTCGCGGGGGATCTCCCAGATGACAGTCAGGCCCCCAAGCAGCACTTGCGCCA
>JBFJWU010000116.1:0-9238 GCA_041623475.1 bacterium
CCCTGGCCGACACCGCAGCCGGATTGACTGGTGCGGTCCGGGTTCCGTTCGAGCCGACGAAAATATTTGACCTGGGCTGGCCCGGGTCGGGCAGTCACGCACCGCGGGCAGTCTGGGCGCAGGCGTTCGACCGAGCGGGCAACGCGGCGATACCGGTTTCAACCGCAGTGCTGGTTGACACGGCTGCCCCATCCGGTGGGATCAGCTATGCAGCATCCGTAACCTGGGATACGGTGGCAACGCTGCTGCTGACCTATGACAACGATGCCCACCTGATGAAGCTGTCTCCGGGGGCCGTTTGCGCCGGTGGGACCTGGACATCTGTCGCAGGTCAGGTTGAGTGGCCCGTCAGCCTGCTGGGTTCATCCCAGACGACCAGCGTCCGCTATCAGGATTCTGTCGGCAATCAGGGTGCATGCTATTCGACGACGATTACCGTTGATGCAACCGGACCGGTCGACGACCTGACGGCGGATTTCTGGATCGACCAAGGACTGCTGACAGCCGACCCTGACATTTCCCTGACCTTGTCGGCGACGGGTGCCGACCAGATGCGGATAGGTCAGGGGACAACCTGTTCCGGAACCTGGCAGGCATACGCATCGACCGCACCATTTACACTGACCGGAAGTGATGGCACGCAAACGATCGCCGTACAGTTTCGTGATGTCGATGGCACGACGACCGGATGCCTGACCCGGTCCATCGACCTGGATACGACGGCACCCGGATTCGCAGCATCGGTAACAGGTGTCGAGTCCATTCCAGGACGGACGGCGCAGCAACTGGTCTGGGTGTCATTATCCGGTGTCGATTCCGATGCGGCGGAAATGAAAGTTTCCAATGTGCCCGGTCTCGTTGGCGCGTCGTGGCAGTCCGTTGACACGTACTTTCAATGGTCATTGGTCAATATCGACGGGATTCAGAACGTTTATCTGACTCTGCGCGACGCCGCCGGTAATGAAAGCCCGGTTACGTCCACGTCCATTGAACTGGACACGACCCCGCCGTCTGATCCGGCGTTGCAAGTCATCGATATCGATGATCCCGCTGATGGGTTCGCCTTTTCATCGTCAGACGTCGAGCTGGCATGGAACACGCCAGTCGCCCCGGACCTGGCGGGCTTCGAGTTGGAGCGGTTTGTCCAGGGTGTGGACCCGGATTTCCTCAACATTGCCGCGTTTGGTCCGGCGGTTGCGCAGTACCGGGACCCGGTCTCGGCCACTGTCGGCCGGTCACACAACTATCGCATCCGCGCGTTTGACGACCTGGGCAACAAGTCCGCCTGGTCGATTGTCGCAACCGCCCTGCCAGTCGAACCGATGGATGTCGTGTCCTGGGCCACAGGTGTCGACAACGACCTGATGATCGGCTGGCGACCTGGTCCGGGTATCTTTTCACTGTCCGGCCTGTACCAATTTACGGACTACGGCGGATCGACGTTTGATGATCCGCTGGTCAGTAATGCCGTCTCGTATTTGCGGACCAGTCCGGCAGCCCAGCGGTTGAATGAGCAAGTAGAAATCCGCGAGAACAACCAGGACAGTTCGCTGGTCTACGAAAGCAGCCACCGCATCCCGTTGGACGAACGCGAACTGATCGAAATTGTCGGCGACCAGAGCATCGATCCTTCGGTCGCGGTCGACATGCACGGCAACGCACACTTGGCGTACTGGAGCATCGACACGGATTTCCTGCACTATGCCACCAACAAATCAGGTACCTGGGTAATCGAACACGTCGACACCAGCCAACTGATCGATACCTATGTAAATCTGGACGTGGATGCCGAGGGCTTTGCCCATATCGGCTACGAACGCAACAATGACCTGTGGTACGCAACGAACAGGTCCGGAGACTGGGTCCTGATACCGGTCCACACCGACAACATCCCCGGCGAGTACAGCGACCTGGTGGTGGACAGCCAGGGAGCCGTACACATGAGCTACTACGTTCGCAGCCAGAATGACCTGTACTACGCCACCAACGCGGGCGGCAGTTGGAGCTACGAACTGATCGACAGCAGCGGCAATGCTGGATTCCGCGGTACCGCCATCGACGTTGACAGCCAGGACAATCCTCATATTGCCTATCGCAACGGATTCGGGCGACTGGGATATGCGTCCAATACCACTGGCACCTGGGACGTTGCCGCCCCGTTTACCGATACGGTTTATGCCCAATGGCTGGGCCTGGCACTGGACGGCAATGACAAGGCGCATGTGGCCGCTGAGTCCCTGGGCGATTTGATCTATTACAACAATGTGACCGGCACCTGGAATGTAACCCAGCTGTTTGCGGGCGTTGACATCGACTGGGCCGACATCGATGTGGATGCGCGCGGGGCCGCCTACATAATTTTTGGCGACAACGATTTTTACGAGGCGTTTTTTGCCACCAACGTCACCGGGGACTGGACCTATTTTCCGGTGGAAAACGACCCCGCCAATTTCTGGAACGGGTATTTTCCGTCCATCGACGTGGAGCCCAATGGCAAAGCGCACCTGACCTGGTACGACAACCTGAACCTGGACGTCAGCTATGCCAGTTACGTCACGGGCAGCCGGATCCCGACGCTGGTGGACAACAGCGGAAATACAGGGACGGAATCCGATGTTGCGGTTGCGCCGGACGGTTCGGTGCACATCAGCTACAAGGGTAATGGGCAGACGCGGTATGCAACCAATCGCTCTGGCCACTGGCAGTACGAAACGATTGCCGGTGCGTCTGGCAGCCCGTACGATACGACGATTGATATTGACGCAGACGGAAACCCCCACGTGGCATACAACAATTCCGGGGTTTTCTACGCCTACAAGTCAACTGACACATGGCAGATTGAGTCCCTGGGATCAGGCAACGCGCCATCGATTGCGCTTGATTCCGTTGATGCCGCGCACGTGGCATGGGTTAACGGTAACAACCTGTGGTACGCCAGCAATACCACTGGCTTGTGGAGCTCGGCAGTGATCTTCAGCCATGCCAGTATCTACGCCCAGGGACTGGCGTTGGCGTTGGATGCCAGCAATAACGTTCACGTGTCGGTCTTCACATCTAACGCAGGCGGAAAGTTGTACTACGCCACCAATGCGACAGGTAGCTGGAGTACCGAAATCGTCGACGACACGGGTCGGCCGATGCAATTTTCCGGCATCGGCGTCGATCCCGATGGGTATGTCCATATCAGCTACTACGAAGACGACAATACTGACCTGAGCTACGCCACAAACAAGTCGGGGAGCTGGGTTTCGACCGTACTGGATGCAGACTTTGTCGGAATCTTCAACAACCTGGTTGTCGACCCGTACGGGGGTGTCCATATCGTCTACCAGGACTGGAACGACTGGGATATTCGTTACCTGACCAACGCCCTGGGTGGCTGGCAGATGTTTGAGATCATCGCCAACAAAACCGGCGGCGACGGCGAACCAGGCATTGCCATCGCACCCAACGGCCATGTCCACGTCAGCGTCCGTGATGTGTCGCGCCTCTACCACTACTCCGGATTTGCCGGCGTCAGCCGCCGCACGTCTTCGTCGCGGGTCACACCGTTCTGATGGAAAAAGTAAACCACAAATGACCGCGTTGCCTGAATCTGTCTGCTGGATTACCGGTGCGTCGTCGGGTATTGGCGAAGCGCTGGCGATTGCCGCGTCGGAACGCGGCGCCCGGGTGATCCTGTCTGCGCGCAACGAAGCCGAATTAGAACGCGTTGCTGGCGCGTGTGCCAGCGAAACCTTGGTGCTGCCACTGGATGTCAGCCAGACCGACACATTTCCGGCTGCAGTCCAGGCAGCAGAGGAAAAATTCGGACGTGTCGACATCCTGATCAACAACGCCGGCATCAGCCAACGGTCGCTGGCAAAGGACACGGACCTCGATGTTTATCGACAGCTGATGGAGGTCAATTTCTTTGGCACCGTCGGTTTGACCCGGCTTGTCCTGCCCGGAATGATCGAACGGGGCCAGGGACATATTGCAGCGGTCAGCAGCATTGCCGGCAAGATCGGCCCCCCCCTGCGCAGCGGCTACGCGGCAAGCAAATTCGCCATCCAGGGGTATATGGAATCACTGATGGCTGAAACCTGGAACCTGGGGATCAGAACCACCATCGCCAGCCCGGGTTTTGTCCAGACCAATGTGTCCAAAAACGCGTTGTCGTCAGACGGCTCGCCCCACGGCAAGCTGGATCCTGGCATCGCCAGCGGCCTGCCGCCGGAAAAATGCGCGGCAGTCATCCTGGACGCGATCGCGGCCGACAAACCCGAAGTCTGGATCGGCCGCCAGAAATGGGCCGTCCCCTTCCGCCACTTCCTGCCCGCCTTATACCGCCGCGTCATCCGCAACGTCAAAACGACATAAATCCCTCAAAACGAACTTTCGCCACGAATCTTCACGAATAGACACGAATTGCTCGGAGAAAGATCTGAATTGCCACAGAGCCACAGAGAAAGACGAGACAGAAAAGAAGAAAATTTACCACGGGGGACACGGGGAGCACGGGGAATGAAATAGAAAGTTGACGGACTCCCACCTCGACAAATTCACCCCCTTTGGATCCTGCCGAGACGAGGGCTTGATAATTGGAAAAGACAAGCCCGCCTGTTTGACCGACCGCAGGGAGGGAGTTCGGGATTGGCCCAATTTTCAAGTTTGAAGGCGAGGGAATCCGATCGCGCAATCGATCGGACAGGAACAAGTGGGGCGCCGTTGTTTGCCTACTTTATTGGGCGAGCAATAAAGTAGGGCCCGTCCGGCGAGGACAGCCCGGAATAGATCCACTGACCACGAGAACATGCAAAAGGCGACCCGCCGGAGGCATCCGGATCCGCAACAAACCGGACTCGATTTATTACATCCAGTGAACTTATATGCCAAATTGTGTAATAATATGTTTCATGTTCCAAACGACATCCCAACCTCTGACCGCACGCCAGCTGATCCTGCAGCTGCTGACGGTCATGCCCGATTCCCGGGCCTCTGTTCGCGGCCTTGTACGGGCCGGCGAGGTCACCGGGATCGATTCCAATGCCATCCGGGTCGCCCTGGCCCGGCTGAAAAAGGACCGCCTGATCCGCAATGCGGCCCGCGGCGTTTATGACCTGACGGAACAATCGCGGCCGATCCAGCGCCAGGTCACCGGCTGGAAAACCCGACACGACGACATTGTCGAATGGAACGGCCGCTGGCTGGCAGTCCACGTCGCCGGCCTGGGCAAGACGGATCAGTCGCAACTACGCCAACGCCTGCGCGCATTGGCATTCTGGGGTTTCCGTGAATGCGCCCCCGACCTTTTCGCACGTCCCGCTAACCTGCGCTATGAACTGAATGAACTGAATGCCCAGTTGAACGAGCTTGGCCTGGATGACGATGCAACAATTTTCGAGATTTCCCAATGGCCCGGATTCGACAGCGCCCACGCCCGGAACATCTGGGACTGCACCGGCCTGGAGCGCCGCTACCGGGACGGGCCGCAGCAATTGCGCGATCTTTTGCCGGTCCTGCGCACAATGCCCTTTGCCCAGGCCGCAGACCGGGCCCTGCGGGCCGGAGCCGGAGCGATCCGCGACCTGGTATTCGACCCATTGCTGCCGGAGCCCCTGGTCCGGGCCGAGGCCCGGCGGGAATACCTGCAGGAAATGATTCGATTTGACGATATCGGCCGCCAGATGTGGCGTGTCGTACTGGAACATGAAGGCGAGTGGCCGGAAACCAAAATGGTTCTGGACCCGATTCTGGAAAGGAGCGCCGCCTGATGAGCAACGAATTGCCAACAAAAGTCAGTGAAGTCCTGACCCGCGACGAAATTCGCGAACTGGTCACACCCACCGATCACGAGGGCACACTGTCCGTTGCCCTGACCTGGACCATTATCATGGGAACGCTGTGGATCGTCGGGACCTGGACCAATACCTGGACCATCGGGATGGCCCTGGTCGTCCTGGGTGGCCGGCACCTGGCACTGGCAATCCTGATGCACGAGGCATCCCACCGGTCCCTGTTCAAATCCCGGACGCTGAACGATGTGATTGGCAAGTGGCTGTGTGCCGCGCCGTCGTGGCAGCAGCTGCACAAATACCGAGAACACCACCTGGCCCACCACGCCCATACCGGTACCGACAACGACCCGGACCTGTGCCTGGTGGAACCGTTTCCCACATCCTGGGCGTCCCTGTTTCGCAAATTCGCCCGCGACCTGACCGGCCTGACCGCCATCAAGCGCATCATCGGCCTGCTGCTGATGGACATGGGCTTTGTCACCTACACCGCATCCGGCAATGCCCGGCGCATCGACCAGACCGGCCGCAGCAAACGGGACATCCTGCGAATGGGGTTGCAAAACACAGGGCCAGTGGTGTTGACCAACCTGGCCCTGTATGGCCTGCTGTCGACAATGGGCATCGGCTGGACCTGGTGGATCTGGTTTGCTGCCTATATGACCACCTTCAGCCTGATCTTGCGCATCCGCGCCATTGCCGAGCACGCCTGCACCGACGAAACTGACAACCAGTTTTTGAACACCCGCTCGACACGCGCCAACTGGCTGGCCCGCCTGACCGTTGCCCCCCACCACGTCAACTACCATCTGGAACACCACTTGTTAATGACGGTCCCCCACTATCGCCTGCCCCGGATGCAACAACTGCTGCGGGAAAAAGGCGTCTACGAACACGCCCACTGGGCCGACGGCTACTGGCAGGTCCTGAAACAGGTGATCCGGGATCAGGACCAGACACCGCAACCCGCCTAGCGTACTGGGCGAAAACCGGCACCAGAAACGGTCGGCACCGGCGGCCAGGTTGAATGCCGGACGCTGGTGCCGTTACCCTGAACCATCGATCGAACCGCGGGGGAACCGGATATGCACCAATCGTTGAGATTCGCCGTTTGCTTGGTATTGCTGGCCGCGGCGCCGGCACAGGCTTTGGACATTGACCTGGACCGCCTGCGGTTCGAGCCCAAAGCAGGGTTGACGTTTTCCAAACTGGCACTGACCAACGGGCCTGACGGCGGCGCGGACAGCCCGCGAATGGGACTGATGGCCGGTGCCGGATTTGACTTGCCACTGCACGAGTACATTTCAGCCCATCCGGAAGCGCTGCTGGTCATGAAGGGCGAGCGATTCAATGCCGCAGTAATTGGCCGCACACGGGCCAAACTTGGTTATCTGTCGTTCCCGTTGCTGGTCAAGGGTCACTACGATTTTGGTCCATTACGCGGTCGTGTCCTGACCGGACCCTACATGGACGTGCTGTTGGCCGCCCGCGGTACGGCCAGCCGCAGCACCACAGGTGCCGGCGACGTTGGCTGGATCGCTGAAGGCGGCATCGAATACCCGCTGAAGAAAAGTGACCTGACGGTCACCAGCGGCATACGCTTTGCGGGCGGAATCCTGGACATCACCAACGGCGCCGGCCGGGTCAAAAACCGAACCATTGCCATGGTTGCAGGCGTACTGCTGTAACCGTCAGCAAAAAACCGGGGAAAGCACGTTCGCCACGGCGGACACAGGGAAAGACAAACAGATTTCCCACCACAGAGAACACGGAGGGCACAGAGCAGGAAGAACAGGGATCCATGGATTTCACGGATCAGCAAGGAGCCGATAAACCAGACCTTCTCCGCGAGGCACCAGGCATAAGTTCTGCATCAAGCCGGGGCTGGATCAGGGATTGCTACAAAGTCATCCCCATTGGATCTAGCGCCGAGCACGGTGTCGAAAATCGGAAAAAGGGATTCACGCTGCGTCAGTACCCAGCGAGGGATTTGAGGGAGTACGAGCCGCCCGGCAGGGCATTCCGGCGATTGGCTTTGAGGAATCCTGGACCACAACGGGTCCCGATGGTTCGGATACGAATTAGTCCAGCCCTACCCCAATCCCCGCCACAAACCGCGCAAACACCTCCGAGACCTCCAACTCCACCTCGGACACACACGGCACACCGGGATACACCTGGCGAACCACAGTCGCAAACCGCCCTTCTCCATGACTGACCGGCGATGGATCGTCCCAATCGGCAAACACCATGGCATCTCCCAGTCCGCAACTGGGCGAGCGGGATTTAAGGATGATCCCGTCGATTTCGGTTTGCTGTGAACACCACGAGTTTCCGAATTCAAACATCGACTGCGTCAAGTCCCGGCGTCCATCGGGTTGCAACAGGCGCAGCCCGTCGTCCCCTGGCACCAAACGGATCTTTGGTCGGGGCACTCCCAGGCCGATCTCGACCTCGGGACAGACCGGCACCCATTCGACCAACTTGCCCAGGCTGCGAACCGCCGGCGAATCTATTCCATTGCCGTCATACCGTACCCGTTGTCCGACCAGGCAGGCGCTGACCAGGATGCGGGGTTTAGCCCCCATCAGACCTTGAGTTCGACCCCGTGGCTGTCGTCGTCGGTCAGGATCTCGAACGCGGCGCGGTGCGGCGCACTGAGCGTTTCTGGCGTCCGTCCGTCCTTGTAGGTGATGTCAATTGTGCAGTCCGCGATCTTGGAATTCAGGCAGGTCTTGTTACCGCCCGGCGGATTGTAATAGGTCAACCCGACAAAGTCATCCGGATTGGCGTGGATCCGGCCCGAAACCTCGATCACTGGCGAGACACCACGAAAGCTCCAGTCAAAATAACGGAAACTGCCCTTGCCAAACGTCCGCTGTAAAACATTCAGTTCGTAGGTTTCACCGCGATGACGCAACACCAGGGGTGTCATGAACGGGGTCCAGACGGGACCAAACTTCAAGCGAGCCGTTGCAACCTCCAGGAAGGAATCCGGTGATTCGTCGAAGCCGGCAACCTGTCCCCAGGCGTAATTATCCGTATGCTTTGTCCCCCAGTTGTGGTTCTGGCTCCCCGCCCAGTTGTCGATCTGGTGACTCTCGCCGTCAACGGTAAAGGTCCCGGACCATGTGCACAGGGGAATGCCCACCAGCGCCTTGGCCTTGGGCAGTTTGCGGTCATAGAACGACAGCGGCAGGTCAAAGATCGGTGCCTCGTGCCCGCCGGAAAATCCCAGATCCCAGGACACCGTCTGGCTGTTGCTGGTCGCCGTGCCGGCCATCTTGCCGTGGGTCAAGGTCGAGCCGCCGATATTCACATCAAAAACATCGGGCGAGAATGACGCCTCCGAAATGGGAAACTCCTGCTTGACCGCCGTGTGCTGCCGCTTTTCGCCGTCAAACCAGATCGCCCACAGTTCGCCCAGTGCATCACCTGGCCGGCCGGCCGGACTGAAAATC
>JBFJWU010000117.1:0-9181 GCA_041623475.1 bacterium
CGACCAATGCAAGGCAGGTCGTTTCTTCGTCGATATTCGGAACGTGCAACACCGTGAACGTTGTCCCGGAGCTTGAATAGTGGACATCCAGTTCCAACTGGCGAACGCCGTGCCTGTCTAATTGAACATCGAGGGAGTCGTGCGAGTAAGGGTAGATATTGGCGTCATACGGTGGTTCGACGTGGTAACTGTTATGCGTCCCTTTCATCTGGATATGGTTAATCCTCAGGACATGATCCTGGGCATATCCATACGAGAGCGTCCGCACGTCGCCGAAATCGGATAACCCGTTGTCTGTGGTGCCGGGATTACCTGCCTGGCACCCGCACAGTGCGGCGACAGACAGTACGAGCCCCCACCGCCAGTTATTTCTTCTTGTCAAGAAAGCCGATCCGGGACAGGAACCGCGCAAACTGCCGCAGGTATGTCCCCTTGTCCAGATGCAGGATATGGCTGCCGGGGAACCAGTGGATTCGGCACCGATTCCAATGCTCCCACAGCAACACGGTCTGCTGCGGTGGTGCAAGTCGATCGGCAACTCCGCCGATAATCAACAGGCGATCACGGTCCAATAACGGCTGGTAGTTCAGGGGCGAAGCGACGGCAAGCATCCTGCGGATATCCGTAATGTCCTTGTTGATCGCCTTCATCAGCCCGCGAACCATGGTACCGGCAGGTTCCCATTCCAGGACCAGGTCGGCAATACTGGCAACCGGTACATTCGGAACTGAAAACTGCAAACGGGACTCGACACCGGCCATCAGGGCCGAGGTGTAACCGCCAAGGCTGATCCCGGTAATGCCCATAGATGAAACGCCAACTTCGTCCTCGAGGTAGTTCATCAGGATTCGCAAGTCAAATACGCCCTGACCGAACGCTTCATTGATTCGTGACAGGCCACCGGCAAAAAAACCGTGACCACTGAACGGCGAAAACCTCGTCTGCCGGTAACCATGGAAGGGAAGCGTAAACAGGACAATATCGCAGCCCAGCTTCTCATACAACCAGCGGAATTCGAACATCCACTCATTTACCCAGGCCGCGTCGGCCATGAACCCGTGAACAACAAGAATCGTCGGGCGCGGCCCGGATTCGTGATGCCAGTAGCGGGCGTGGGCAACAGAATTCGCCTTGTGGCGCAGGTAAGCGTTTCGAACTCCCGGATTAAACGGTTCGTAGGGACTGAGAAAGGTAAGGTCCTCGCAAATGCCATCTTTGGGGTTGAACAACGGCGCAAAAGCAGGACTGCGCCGGACCTGGACGCCCCGTGGGGGTGCTTTAAAAAACAGTTCCGGATCCTGTTTCTCGGCAACCGGCTCGTACAGGTCACGACTGGCGAGCATCTCGCGAATTCCGGCCGGATGGAACCCGAGCGGCAAAGCCGTTGACCCCAGCAATGCGCCAGCCCCCGTACGCAGCGCGACATCTATGGCAGCCGTCGAGTCGACCTTCAGGCGGTCCTTCAGTTTCAGTTCAAATCGTTCACGGTGCTTGTAGAAATTACGGGGCAGGCGATCTGCCCAATCGGGCCCCAACTGGTAACGATTGGCTGCGTTGTGACTGTCGTGCACAATTCGAGACACGACGGGTTGGTCGATCTCGGTAATCAATTTCAGATGCTTGTCGCTACCGGCTGTTTTTGCCAATTGGGCACGCCTTTCACTGGAACACTGTTTGATTGTGCCTTCATTATGCACGTCCGACAGGCCGGGGGGAAACCTGCTACCTTACGTTGAAGTATTCTGACCCCGCCACGCAGGAGGACCTTTTTGTGAAAGCAGTAACATTCCAGGAAGTCGGCGTTATGGCCGTGTCCGACGTACCGGATCCGACCATCGAGCAACCCGGTGACGCGATTGTAAAAATATCGTGTTGCGCCATCTGCGGATCGGACCTGCACCTGTTGCACGGCGATATCCCCCTGACACCCGGTTATATCTGTGGCCACGAATTTACCGGCACAATTGAGGAAACCGGCAGCGGCGTCTCTGGCTTCAAAACAGGAGACCACGTGGTCGGCGCATTTCATATTGCCTGCGGCACCTGCGGGGAATGCCGCCGCGGCAACCAGCATTTGTGCCGCCGGGGTGGGGTACTGGGGTACGGCCCGATGACAGGGAACCTGCCGGGGACCCAGGCGGAGTACGCGAAAATATCCTTTGCGGACAATAATTTAAGAAAAATACCCGAGGGTATGGACGAAGAAAAGGCGTTGTTTTGCGGCGACGTCCTGACAACAGCCTATGGGGCCGTTGTCAATGGGCAATTAGAGCCCGGTGAAAGCGTCGCCGTTATCGGTTGCGGTCCGGTCGGCATCATGGCCATCCAGAGCGCCCAGGCACTGGGCGCCGGGGATGTTTACGCCCTGGACCTGTTGCCCGACCGACGTAAACTGGCCGAATCATTTGGTGCAATTCCCGTTGACGCAGGTGACAATCCGGCTGGTGCGATCAGGGACCTGACCCGCAAGCGCGGTGTCGATGTTGTCATCGAGGCGGTCGGCGGCAACCACGGCACGATCGAACTGGCGTTCCAGTTGGTCGCTGGCGGCGGGCGGATTTCTGCCGTCGGTGTGACCAACCAGCCAACCTTTGAATACCCCCTGTTGCTGGGCCTGGGCAAGGACCTTACGTTCCGCATTGGCCTGGCCAACATCCACCGGGATTTCGACGCCACAATGGAACTGGTGCGGTCCGGGCGAATCGACCCGTTGCCGGTTGTGTCGCACCGAATGGCCCTGGATGAGGCCGTCAAGGGTTATCAGATGGCTGACCAGAGGCAGGCGACCAAAATCCTGCTTAAACCGTCGTAAACAAAGAAGCGGGGCGAGATGACGCAACAATATGACCTTCTACCCGCGGTTCGTTCGTTTCTGGATCGTGCCGGGAAATTATTGATCGATAACGACTGGACCGATGCCGTCGATGGAGCAACGTTCGAGACGCTTGATCCCGCCACTGGTCAGCCGATCAAGGCGGTCGCCGCTGCTGGCACAGCAGATGTGGATGCAGCAGTAAGCGCGGCACGCGCCGCGTTGGAGAATGGCAAATGGTCAACAATGTCGCCGTCCCACAGGGCACGGTTGTTATGGAAACTGGCTGACCTGATCAGCGCCAATGCAGATGAACTGGCACAGCTTGAATCGCTGGACACCGGCAAACCGTTTCCGGAATCCCGCGGTGCGGATATCCCGGGTGCAGCAGAGCATTTTCGCTATTTCGCAGGATGGTGCACCAAATGGACAGGCGAGACACTTCCGGTCAGCTTGCCTGGCGAATACCTGGCCTATACGCGCCGGGAACCCGTCGGGGTTGTCGGTGCCATCGTCCCGTGGAACTTCCCGCTGCTGATTACGGCCTGGAAACTGGCACCGGCGCTGGCGATGGGCAACACCATCGTATTGAAACCCAGTGAAATCACGCCGCTCACGGCGTTACGCCTGGGCGAACTGATTATCGAAGCTGGTTTTCCGCCTGGCGTTGTCAATATTGTTCCTGGCTATGGCTCGACCGCCGGCGCCGCCATCACGGCACACAAAGGGGTCAACAAGGTTACGTTTACCGGTTCTCCAAGAACCGGTCGGGAAATCATGACCACAGCAGCAGTAGACTTCAAACGGGTGACGCTGGAGCTAGGGGGCAAATCCCCGAACATTGTCTTTCCGGATGCCGACCTCAGTCGTGCAGTTCCCGGGGCACTGGGGGCCATCTTCTTCAATCAGGGCGAAGTCTGTGCGGCCGGTTCACGCTTGTTCGTAGAGAAGGACCATTACAACCAGATGGTCGACGCAGTCGTTGCCGGAGCCGAAAAACTGGCCGGGCGTCAGGGGCCTGGTGTCGTCGAAGGGACGCGCATGGGGCCGCTGGTCAGTCGCGAGCACATGGATCGGGTTCTTGGCTATATCGAAACCGGAAAGAACGAGGGCGCCGAGCTGTTAACCGGCGGTGGCGCAAACGAGTCGGCAGGGCCGGGCTATTTTGTCCAGCCCACCGTATTCGCCGGGTCTGACGACCTGACCATTGCCCGCGAAGAGATATTCGGGCCCGTGTTGACGGTGTTGCCGTTCACGGAACTGGATGAGGTGATCAACCGGGCAAACGATACCGAATACGGCCTGGCTGCCGGTGTCTGGACTCAGGATGTGGCCAAGGCCATTCGTGTCGCCCACAGGTTGCGCGCGGGGACCGTCTGGATCAACGGTTACAGTTTGTTTGATCCGACCAGCCCATGGGGCGGATTCAAGACCAGCGGAATCGGTCGGGAAATGGGTCGTTACGCGCTGGAGCATTTTACCGAGGTGAAGAGCGTCTGGGTCAACCTGACTGAAGGATGAATCATGCTTGATTACGTACAAGTTACCGACCTGTTAAGTGACGAAGAACGCCAAATCCAGGCGGCGGCCCGAAAGCTTCTGGACAAGGAAGCTGGGCCGCTGATCCGGGACGCCTGGGACAGCGAACGGTTTCCCCTGGACCTGGTGCCGAAAATTGCCGAACTGGGCGCATTTGGTGCCCATCTGCCCAGGGAATATGGCTGCGCCGGTGTGTCTGCGGCGGGTTACGGACTGCTGATGTATGAACTGGAACGCATTGACAGTGGGCTGCGAAGTTTCGCCAGTGTCCAGGGCAGCCTGTCAATGACCGCAATCTACCTGTTCGGCAGCGAAGCGCAGAAGCAGGAGTTATTACCCCGCATGGCCCGGGCCGAGGTACTCGGATGCTTCGGACTGACCGAGCCAAATGGCGGCAGCGACCCGGGTGGAATGTTGACGCGGGCGCGACGAGACGGTGACGGATACCGGATCAGTGGGACCAAGATGTGGATTACAAACGGCAATATTGCGGATATTGCCATCGTCTGGGCGAAGGACGACGACGGCGTGGTTCGTGGTTTTGTTGTCCCAACTGACTCGGATGGATTCACAGCCAATCTGGTCAAGCACAAGATGAGCCTGCGGGCGTCAATCACCAGTGAGCTGGTTCTCGAGGATGTCTATGTTGACAGCGACGCGTTATTGCCTGGCGGCAACGGCCTGAGCGCGCCCCTCAACTGCCTGACTCGTGCACGGTTTGGTATTGCCTGGGGCGCATTGGGTGCCCTGGAGTCAATTTATGTCGAGGCCCTCGACTATGCCAAGAACCGGATGACCTTTGACAAGCCGATTGCATCCCGGCAACTGGTCCAGGAAAAACTTGTGCGCATGGTGTCCGATCACAGTCGCGGGTTGCTGTTGGCCTGGCGACTGGCCAAATTAAAGGACGCGGACCAGTTAAAGTACACCCACGTGTCACTGGCAAAACGCGAAAACGTCCGCAGCGCCCTGAATGCCGGTCGGCTGGCCCGGGACATCCTGGGCGGATTTGGAATTACAACCGAGTACGGGACGATCCGCCACATGCTTAATCTGGAAACGGTCGACACGTACGAAGGCACCCACGATGTGCACACATTGATCCTGGGCCGCGACCTGACGGGCGAGAACGCACTGGTCTGATTTTGCGTCAGCCGGGTCCGCACCCGTTTCGCTTATTGCCGGGTTTTCGCCGACCTGACAACATGTAAAACAGAAGTCCTGGACGATGGGCAGACAGGACTGCCCATACAATCTATACGGAGAGCCTGCCAATGGATTACGCCTCGCACATTCACATCATGATCAACCACCTGCCGCTGGACGCGACGGTTTTTGCATTGGTGGTACTGCTTTACGGGACGTTGCGAGACGAGGAAACGCCAATCCGAATTGGACTGGCGACCCTGATTGTAGCGGCGATCATTACGGGAATGACCTACAGGACGGGCCCCAGCGCCGCCGCAGCTGCCGGGCACGTTGATCCGGAAGCGGCGAGCAGGTTGGCGCTCCATTCGGCCATCGGCCACATCGCCCAGATCTGTTCGCTTGTAACCGGAGTCGCCGCGGTATTCGGGATCTGGTATTTCCAGCCCGGCCAGCGTGTCCGCCGGGAGTTCGCCGCGGTTGTGATGGCATTATCACTTGCAACGATCGTGCTGTCAGGGTTCGCCTTTGTCAGCGGCAAACGGCTCGGTCACATCGACCTGTTCCAGGGGGCGTCCATGGCGCCAACCCAACCGGACATCGTTGCAATATTGTTGAAGACCGCCTAGTGACACCAGAGCTGGCCAGGCTGGCACCGGCGGCGTGGGTAACCATTGGCTACTTCGCGTACTGGTATTACCTGCTTCTGGGCAAACAACGCGGGACGAAGTATCGGCTGAAACGCCAGTACGAAGAAGCGGGCAAGCCGTTTGACCGTTATTTCGGTCAGGATCGCGAAATGCTCGCCGCTGATCGGGTCGTGGGCAATAACCTGGAGCAAATGGGCCCGTTTTTGTCGTCGCTCTGGCTGTGTGCGATATTTGCATCTGCCGATATTGCCGGTTGGCTGGGAACCGCATACGTGGCATTGCGAATCGGGTATCCGATGTTGATGGGGCCGGAACTGGACCACGTCCAGTCCAAGCGTGTCGCGTTCGTAACAATTCCCTGTTACGGAATCATTCTGGCTATGTACATCCTTGCTGCCAGGTCGTTACTGGCGGCCTGAACCGCGGTCAAACCTGCGCCGGCAACAGTCGCTGGCGGAAAAAGTCAAACAGTTCAAGTTCAGCCCTGCGGGTAGGATGCTCGGGCTGCCCACGGTAATCGAACGCCAGGACACTGTGTGCCAGGGGACTGATACCATCCGGGTTACCCAGTCGTGAGTCGATCTCGATCGCCACAAACCCGTCACCCAACGCATTTTTCAAAGTTGTGAATCGTTCACCTGGACACAGGCGATCGCCTGTAAACCGTAACCCCATTACACACAGTCCGTCGTTCCTGACCCGGTCCGCGACCCGTTCCAGTGTCCGGCAGTCCACACCGGGGTCCCGGCGCTGACGGGGCGTAATCGGAAAGGGCAACGACGGCTGGCTGAGCGCCGGCGCAGTGATCACGGGATCTGCCGCCATTGCCAGCGCGAATCCGCCGGTCAGGCACATGCCGACGGCACCAACCCCAGGCCCACCACGCTCCCTGTGGGCTTCATGGGCAAGTAACCGCAACCAGTCGGTAACAGGACTGTTGCGCCCGGTCGCCCAGACGGCGAATTCCCGCGACACGCAGGCGACCGCCAGGGTCTGCAGGGCGTACGGTATCGATATGTCCCGGCCGGGTCGCCCGGTCAGGCTGGGCATGAAGACTGTGAATCCCTGACCGACCAGCCTGCGACCAAAGTCAGCCACCGCCGGGTACAGGCCCGGGGATTCGTGAATGACGATAACAGCAGGCCCTTCGCCACCGACCAGAACGGGCCGGGATTTGTCCAGGAATTCGTATTGGCGATATTCAAAATCGGGGTAGGTCGGTTTCGTTTTCATGTCGACTCCAATTTATACAATGCAGGTTCGCCCATTGGCACGCACGTGTCCGCAACGGGCAGGCGATGCCGATCCTGCCCTCAACACCATAGCTCCAGTACCAGCGCTGTGGCGAGTAGCGAACGTCCATCGAACGTCGGTCGCCAGAACGATTGTTTGCCGAAGCAGGGGGAATAGTCATTCAACGCGAACCCATTGACCGAGATCAATGACTTCCGAGCTGCCACGACTAGGATGATCACTGAAATCAACAGACCTGAACCGCTTACGGATTCGAGGCTCTATTGCAGGCCGATCTTCATATTTTGATTAACCATCTTCCCCTGGACCTGGCAGTCGTCGGTTTCTTTCTGGCCCTGCACGGATTGGTTCGGAATAACGAGGATACAATTCGGCTTGGCCTGGTGATCCTTATTGCCGGAGCAGCTATTGCTGCCTTGACCTTTCGGACCGGACCCTTGACTGCCGAACACTTGAACTACAGTATGGAAACCGCAAGCGGAGCGTTCTCAGAGCATCGCCGCCTGGGATACCTGGGCCAAGCTACGCTGTTATTTGCCGGTGTGCTTGCGGCAATCGCTCTGTTCTTGTACCGAACCGACGAGCAGATCCAGCGGCTTTACCTTGGCTTCCTGCTGACGTTTTGCCTGGTTGCGATCCTGTTTGCGGGGCGGGCGTTCCTGAGCGGTAAACGCCTGGCCCATGGCGAACTGTTCGGCCATCGGTCTCAGTGCGATGAACCCATTGATCTCGGGCAATCCGGGCCTGGGTATGTGGTCTGCAATGGGCAACATTCAGGCAGCGAAACGAGATGGTCGCTTACTGTTCGCGGCCTGGTCATTAATTAGCAGAAGCCATCCTGCAGATTCGCAGCCTGATCCAATCAAGGAGGGTTGAAGGGCCCCTGGGAGATGCCCAATTACAACAAGGCCCGACCACACATCTTCAGCCAGGCCCGGAAAAGCGGAAAGCCCTTCCCAACGGGTATCCGCACGCTGGGGGAAGGGCAATCCGGGGATGACAATCTGGGTGGGTTGCCGTTAATTCAAGATCGCTGGCCTGTGGTTGCGGTCGCCGTTCGCCGGCTGCCAGTGCCAGTCGCAGTGCGAATAAACATTGGCCCGCAAAATTGTGCTACCGTAAGCAAGGCTTGGGGGCCGGGAAACGGATTTTTCGTGCTAGTTTCAATTCCGCCCACAGTTACGGACTTTTGGCCACCTTTCGCCAGCCTATCGACTGGGATGATCCCGAAATGATCCTGGCCGAGCCCGAGCGGCAGATGCTGCAGAATCGTATCGTATTGGTTGTCGAGGACGACCATATGATGCGAAAGCTGATTGTGCGATACGTCGAGCGTCTGGGTGGGCAAACATTGGAGGCGGCCAGCCTGGCCGAGGTCGCAGAAATAGATGCGCCGTTTCATCGAGTTCCTATTGCCCTGATCGATCACAATCTGGATGACGGACCCAGCGGCCCCGAAGTTACCCAATGGCTCAAATCGATGAATCCGGCCATGTCAACGATCCTCGTCAGTGCAATGGAAACTGAAGAACTGGCAGACAAAGCGTCCAGGATTGGCGCAACGATGTACTGCCCAAAGCCGATTCCGTTCAATTTGTTCAAGATCCTGATCGGTAATGCGCTTGAGTTCCAGGCCCGGTCGCTATCCAACCAATTGCTGCGCGAAAGCCAGGAGGTAACGTCCGACCTGATTCGTGGTTTCATCCGCAACGGAGACCGGATAGACCACAAGCATTATGATCGCGTATTTACCGCAGTGGATGAACGCCTTCGCTATGCC